>NZ_BAAAIZ010000052.1:0-2924 GCF_039526425.1 Streptomyces thermospinosisporus | reverse complement strand
TGGACCGAGACCGGGGCGTCTCCACCGACCGCCACGGGCCCGACCTGGATCTGCCGGCTCTTCCGGCGCTCGGCGAGCTTGGTCGGAACGGACGGCATGCCGAGAGAAATCGCAGTCATCTGCTGTGCAACCCCAAGTCGTGGATCAAGGTCCGGCCCCGGTGAGCAGCGGGCTCCGGGCTTCGAGATTACGGTACGGGCCCTGGCCGGGGCACATCCGCTGCGCAAACCCGCGCAAAGGACGACGGCCCGGAACGAAAGGGTTCCGGGCCGTCGGGCGAGGTGTCCTTCAGGGCGCCGGCCTAGGAGATCTTCACCGGGTTCACCACGTCGGCGACCAGGACCAGGATGGTGAAGCAGACGAAGATGCCCGCCACCACGTACGCCACCGGCATCAGCTTGGCCACGTCGAACGGGCCGGGGTCCGGGCGGCGCAGCAGCCTGGCGACATTGCGGCGCAGCGACTCCCACAGGGCGCCCGCGATATGGCCGCCGTCCAGCGGCAGCAGCGGGAGCATGTTGAACAGGAACAGGGAGAGGTTGAAGCCGGCGAGCAGCATCACGAACATCGCCAGCTGCTGGGAGGCCGGGATGTCGAGCGTGGCGATCTCGCCGCCCACCCGGGCCGCGCCGACGACGCCCATCGGGGAGTCCGGTTCGCGCGGGCCGTCGCCGAAGGCCGCGTCCCACAGGGCGGGGACCTTGGAGGGCAGGGCGGCCAGCGAGTCCACGGCGTCGCCGACCCGGTCGGTCATCCAGGTCACGGAGTCGCCGAAGTCCTGTTTGACGACGCCGGTGGCGGCGCTGAAGCCGAGGAAGCCGGCCTTGACGTACTCGCCCTCGACGTACTGGCCGTTGCCGTCCTTCTTGGCGACCAGGTTGGTGGCGATCTTCGCCTGGAGGGTGACCTCCCGGCCGTCGCGCTCGACGACGATCGGCACCTGCTTGCCCGCGCTGTCGCGGATCAGGTCGGAGAGGGTGCCCCAGTCCTCGGTGCGCTTGCCGTCGAAGGCGACGATCTTGTCGCCCGCCTTCATGCCGGCCGCGGCAGCCGGGGACTGCGGGTCGCCCTTCTTGCACTCGTCGCGGTTCTCGCTCTGCGAGATGACGCACGGGGACACCGAGCTGACCGTGGTGGTCTGCTGCTGGATGCCGAAGCCCATCAGCACGGTCAGGAACAGCGCCACGGCGAGGATCAGGTTCATGAAGGGGCCCGCGAACATCACCACGACCCGCTTCCACGGCGTGCGCGTGTAGAAGAGGCGGTTCTCGTCGCCCGGCTTGAGCTCCTCGAAGGCCGCCGAGCGGGCGTCCTCGATCATGCCGCGCCACGGGGAGGTGGAGCGGGCCTCGAGGCGGCCGTCCGGGCCGGGCGGGAACATGCCGATCATCCGGATGTAGCCGCCGAGCGGGATCGCCTTGATGCCGTACTCGGTCTCGCCCTTGTGCCGGGACCACAGGGTCGGGCCGAAGCCGACCATGTACTGGGGCACGCGGATGCCGAACATCTTGGCGGTGGACAGGTGCCCCAGCTCGTGCCAGGCGATGGAGAACAGCAGGCCGACCGCGAAGACGACTATGCCAAGGATGAACATCAGGGTCGTCATGCACGCGCCTCCGCGCTCGCCGTCCGGTCGGTCAGTTCCCGGGCTCTCGCGCGCGCCCAGGTCTCCGCTTCGAGGACGTCCGGCACGGTCAGGGAGGTTCCCGTGGGCGGGGTGCCGTGTTCCTCGACCACCCGCGTGACGGTCTCCATGATGCCGTTGAACGGCAGCCTGCCGGCGCGGAAGGCCTCCACGCACTCCTCGTTGGCCGCATTGAACACGGCCGGGGCGGTGCCCGCGAGTTCGCCGACGTGCCGGGCGAGGTTCACCGAGGGGAAGGCCTCGTTGTCGAGGGGGAAGAACTCCCAGGTGGACGCCTTGCTCCAGTCGAAGGCGGGGGCGGCGTCGGGGACCCGTTCGGGCCAGCCGAGGCCGATGGCGATGGGCCCGCGCATGTCGGGCGGCGTCGCCTGCGCCAGTGTCGATCCGTCCGTGAACTCAACCATCGAGTGGACATACGACTGGGGATGCACGACCACCTCAATGCGGTCGAAGGGAATGTCGTAGAGGAGGTGCGCCTCGATCACCTCCAGCCCCTTGTTGACCAGGGTGGCGGAGTTGATGGTGATCACCGGGCCCATCGCCCAGGTCGGGTGGGCGAGGGCGTCCTCGACGGTGACGTTCGCCAGCTCCTCCTTGGTACGGCCGCGGAAGGGACCGCCGGAGGCGGTGACGACCAGCTTGCGGACATCGGCGCGGGTGCCGGCGGCCAGCGCCTGGAACAGGGCGGCGTGCTCGGAGTCCACCGGGATGATCTGACCGGGCTTGGCCCGCGCCTTCACCAGCGGGCCGCCCACGATCAGCGACTCCTTGTTGGCGAGCGCGAGGGTGCGGCCCGCCTCCAGGGCGGCGAGGGTCGGGGCGAGGCCGATGGAGCCGGTGATGCCGTTGAGGACGGTGTGGCAGTCGGAGGCGGCGAGCTGGGTGGCCGCGTCCGGCCCGGCGAGGATCTCGGGCAGCGGCTTCCCCGCGCCGTACCGCGCGGTGAGCGCCTCCCGCAGGGCCGGTACGACGTCCTCGCGGGCGACGGCGACGGTGCGGACACCGAGGCGGTGGGCCTGTTCGGCGAGGAGGGCGACGCGGCTGCCGTTCGCGGAGAGGCCGGTGACCCGGAAGCGTGCGGGGTTGCGCAGCACGAGGTCGATGGCCTGGGTGCCGATCGACCCGGTGGAGCCGAGGATCACCACGTCCTTCGGGCCGTCTCCGGCGACGGGGTCGTACACCAGATGCGGGTCGGCGAGGGGAGCTGGAGCGTCGGTCATGAGCCCCATTGTGTCCGGTCGGGGCGGGTGCGCAGGCCACCGCCCGCCCGGCCGCCGGG
>NZ_BAAAIZ010000051.1:126120-134523 GCF_039526425.1 Streptomyces thermospinosisporus | reverse complement strand
GCCGGTGCGGGATGCGGCGCCGGGCCGGCCGGTGCCGGCCGCGCCGTAGGGGTCGGCGATCGGGCCCGGCGGCTGGGTGCCCGTGGACGCCGGGCCTGCTCCGTTGCCGCCGCCCGTAACGCCGGGCACGCCGGGAGCGCCGGGGCCGCTTCCCTGCCGTCCCGGGCCTGCGGGATACGGCACCTGCGTGGAGTACGGGGACTGGGTGGACCCGTTCGTGTGGGGCCCGGTGCCGCCCGGGGCCGCGGGGAGTTGGCCAGGCGAGGCGCTCCGGCCGCCCTCCGGCGCCGTGCGGGCACCCGGCAGGGCGGTCGAGGCCCGGCCGCTCTGCTGCGCCTCCTGCACCCGCGCGGCGGCGCGCGCCCCCGCCCGGTACGCGGCGATCGCACCGGCCCGGGCCGCCCTGATGTCCCCGGCGCTGCCGAGTGCCCGGGGAGCCGTCACGGCGGGAACGCCGCCGCCTGGTGTGCCGTCCCCGCTCGCGGGCAGGTGCCCGGCCCGCGCCTCGATGGCGGCCCGGCGCAGGGCCTCGGGATCGCTCCGGGGAGCCGGTGCGGCGGTCCCGGACGGTCCGCCGGAGGATCCGGGCGGCCAGGCTCCGTTGCGTTGCGCGCCCGGCGCTCCGGAGGGCGTATGCGGGGCGGAAGCCCCGACTCCGGAGCCCTGCGACCCGAAGTCCCGCGGCCCCTCGGGGCCCTCCGATCCCTCGGAGCCCGGGGGCAGCGGCACCGGGTCGTAGCCGCACAGCGCCTCCTCGGCCGCGCCGACCGCGAGACCGGTGAGCATCACCCGGCCGTCGTCGCAGACCAGCACCGTGCGCGCGGTGATGTTCCGGTGCACCCAGCCGTGTGCATGCAGCGCCCGCAGCGCCATCAGCACGTCGGAGGCGACCTCCGCCGCCCGGTACGGCGTCAGCGGCTTCTCGGCGAGCAGGGCGGCCAGCGGGCGCGCTGCCACCAGCTCACTGACCACCCACAGCGAGCCGCCCTCCGCGAAGACGTCGAAGACCTGGTCGAGCCGGGGATGGTCCGGGATGGCGGCCGCCGCCTGCGCGGCCTCCACGGCCCGCCGCACGACCGGGTCCGTGGGCCGGCGGGTGCTCGACCGGGCGGGCGGGCGGCCCGGGCCGCGCAACGCGCTGCCGTCACGTGCGGTGAAGCCCTCCGGCAGACCCTCGGCGTCGAGCACCTCGGCCTCGACGACCTCCGGCAACGGCACCTGCCTGACCAGGACTTCCTGCCCGCTGCAGGTGTCGAAGGCGCGGGTCTCGGTGAGTTCGTACTCGTCGGACGGCGGCAGCGGCAGGCGGTAGCGGTCGGCGAGAACCCGTCCCGCATAGTCGTCCACGTTGCCTCCCCCGGCAGTACGGTCGGTCAAATCCGCTCGCCTCGCGACCCGTTCCGGCTGCGTACGGTCCGCAAGCACTCACGATACGTGCCCGAGGCAACCCGCAAAGAGGGGATGCCACATCTCACTTTCCAAACGGGGGTGCGCCCATGCTCCGGAGGGGCTCAGGACTTGGGCTCGAAGGAGCGCGTCAGGGTCCGCCAGGTCTCCCTGCGCTCCTCCTCACCCCACGTCTGGGCCTTCGCCGTGTACATCAGGGCGTACCCCTGCCGGTCGTTGACCACGAAGCCCCGGTCGATGGTCCGCCACTTCGTCCCGTTCTCCACATACGTGAACTCCCAGTCGGCGGCCTTCCAGCCGCGGTAGCCCACCTTCTCTATGCGGATCTTCTTGTACTGCGACCGCACCATGAAGCGTTCCTGGTTCCGCCAGTCCGCCACCGGGTCGGACTTCGGCGTGGACGTCCAGGCGATCAGCAGCCTCTGCCCGTCGGGCCCGGTGAAGCGGTCCCCCGCCGCCCCGGTCGACTGGTACTTCCACCCCTCGGGCAGCCCGATCGAGTAGCCCTGGTCCCCCTTGTACGTCTCCTCCGCCGAGGTGTCGTCGTCGCCCTCGTCGTCCGAGGAGCCGCCCGACGAGCCGTCCGACGCTCCGTCACCGGCGCCACCGCCCGCGGGCGCACCCGTCCCGGCCGACTCGGTCGCGGAGCCGTCGGTACCGGTGCCGTCCTTCTCGTCGCCCTTGGTCCGGGGGCCGGCCGACGCGTCCGCGGTCGCCGCGGCACCCTTCCCGGCGGCCTTGCCGTCGTCCTCACCACCGTCGGCGAGAGCGATGCCGATCACCACTCCGATCACGGCGAGCAGCACGATCACCGCGATGGCGACCAGCGTCTGCCGCGGCACCACATCGGTGATCGACGCCCGGGGCGCGGGACGGGCCGGGAGGTCCGGCGGGGTCATCTTCGGCCAGCCCGAACTCGCGCCCTTGGCCGCGGGCTGCGCCGCCGGCGGCTCGGCCCCCGTCCCGGCCCCGGAGCCGCCACTCGTGCCGGAGTTCTTGCCGGCCGCCCCGGCCGCACCCGTGCCGGTGGACGCGGTGCCCGCCACGGGCGCCCCGCTCCCCGTGCCCGCGTTTGCCGGGCCCGCGGTCGCGGCGGCGCCGTCCGTGCCGGAAGTCGCAGCTGTACCGGCCGACTTGGCGCCGACGGCAGCACCCGTGGCCACAGCGGCTGCCTTGCGCACGGAGCGCAACGCGCCCCGCAGCCGCTCCCCGGCCTCCTCGCCCAGCTTGCCCCCGGACCGCGCCGCCCGCTCACCGGGCTGCTCCGGCAGCGGCACCACCTTGGTGGCGTCCGCGGGCTCGGCCTCCTCCTTCTCGGGCGCGTGGATGACCGCGTTCAGCATGGCCCGCGCCCCGGCGTCGTCGAGCCGCTTCTCCGGGTCCTTGGTGAGCAGCCCGTGGATGACGTCCCTGAGCGGTCCCGCGTTCTTCGGCTCCTCGAGCGGCTCGGTCATCACCGCCGTGAGCGTGGCGATCGCGGAGCCCTTGTCGTAGGGCGGGACTCCCTCCACCGCCGCGTAGAGCAGTCCGCCGAGCGACCACAGGTCGGCCGCCGGCCCCGGCTTGTGGCCGCGGGCGCGCTCCGGGGAGATGTAGGAGGGCGCGCCGACCAGCATGCCGGTCGAGGTGATGGACGGGTCGCCCTCGACCTGGGCGATGCCGAAGTCGGTGAGCACGACCCGGCCGTCGTCGGCGATGAGCACGTTCGACGGCTTCACGTCGCGGTGCAGGATGCCCTGCCGGTGCGCGGACCGCAGCACGTCGAGCACGGCGAGCCCGACCTCCGCCGCCCGTCTGGGCTCGAGCAGGCCGTCCTCCCGGATGACCTCGGCGAGCGACTTGCCCTCGACCAGCTCCATCACGATCCAGGGCCGGTCGTCCTCCTGGACCACGTCGAAGACGGTCACCGCGCTGTTGTTGCGGATCCGCGCGATCGCCTTGGCCTCACGCAGCGTTCGCGTGATCAGCCGCCGTTTCTCGTCCTCGTCGATGTTGGACGGGAACCGGAGCTCCTTGACGGCGACCGTCCGCCCCAGGGTCTCGTCCTCGGCCCGCCACACCGTCCCCATGCCGCCGCGGCCGAGCACTTCTCCCAGCCGGTACCGCCCGGCGAGGAGACGTGCGCTCTCGTCCGTACGGGATGTTCCCGCCCGCTCCGCCTCCGACATGCGTCCCCTCATGCAACCCGCCCTGACAGAGCCTTCATTGTCTCTCACGCGACAAGCGGCCGGCGCTCAGGGTGCCCCACGCGCCGTCCCGGTCCGCCCGAGCCGGTGACCCGGGTGAACAAGGCGTTCCGCCACCCTGCATGATGGGGCCCCCGAGGACGGAGGGACCGGGATGCAGCCGCTGCGGACACTACTGGCCGTTCCTGTGTCCCTGGCCCTGCTCGTCCTCGCCCCGGGGGCCTCCTCGGCCCCCTCCGTCTCGCCCGCGGACGAGCTGGTCCCGCAGCTGGTCGCACGGGGCGGTGCGCCGGGAGCGGCCCTGCTCGCCCGGACGGAGGACGGCTCGCGCTACGCCCAGGCCGGCCAGGGCATAACGCGCACCGACCACTTCCGCGCGGGCAGCATCACCAAGACGTTCATCGCGACCGTGGTGCTGCAACTGGCCGAGGAAGGCCGTCTGTCGCTGTCGGACACCGTGGAGGAGCATCTGCCGGGGCTGGTGCGGGGAGCCGGGAACGACGGGCGCGCGCTGACCCTGCGTTCCCTGCTCGCGCACACCAGCGGTCTGTACGACTTCACCGTCCAGACCCGGGGCACGGTCCCCGTGACGCCCCTTCAGGCTCTGCGCATCGCTCTCACCCACCCCCCGGCCGCCAAGGGCCGCTTCTCCTACTCGAACACCAACTACGTCCTGCTCGGCCTGGTCGTAGAACGGGTCACCGGCCGTTCCTACGCCGCCGAGGCCGAGCGGCGCATCCTCGCTCCGCTGGGTCTGACGGGCACCTCCTTCCCCGGCTCCGAGAGCTCCCTTCCCTCACCGCACGGCCGCGCCTACAGCTCCGGCGGAGCCGACGTCACCGAGCTCGACCCGCGGGTGGCCGGCGCGGCGGGCGAGCTGGTGACCACGCTCGCCGATCTGAACCGCTTCTACGGGGCGCTGCTGGGCGGTGAGCTGCTCTCCCCGCGGATGCTGCGCGAGATGCTCGACACCCGTACCGCACACGGCTCGTACGGCCTGGGCCTGTATCCCGAGAAGCTTCCGTGCGGCACGACCGTGTGGGGACACAACGGACGCATCCTGGGCAGCTACGTGCGCACCGCAGCCACCGCGGACGGCCGGCGGGTCCTCACCTTCCGGCTGAACACGGACACGATGGACGATCCCGGCCTCGAACCCGCGGTGCTCGCGGCCGAGTTCTGCCCTCGCACCCCGTAGAACGAGCGGGTTCCGAACGAAGATCCCGGTTCACGACACTCGTTCGAGTGAACGGGGAGGGGCGGCTCCGCCGGCCGACGAGAACCACCGCCCGGGACCGCCCGGAACCACCGTCCGGCACCGCCACCGCTGAACCGTCACAGCGGCACGATGTCCGGCGCCCCCAGCCGTGCCGCGTCCGCCGTCAGGTCGTCCGGCTGGCGCTGCGACTCGCGCTCCGCCTCCACCCGCTTCTCGTAGTGCTGCACCTCGCGCTCGATCTGGTCCTTGTCCCAGCCCAGCACCGGTGCCATCAGCTCGGCGGCCTCCCGGGCGCTGCGGGTGCCGCGGTCGAACGTCTCGATGGATATGCGGGTGCGCCGGGTCAGCACGTCGTCCAGGTGCCGTGCTCCCTCATGGGAGGCGGCGTAGGTGATCTCGGCGCGCAGATAGTCGTCGGCCGCCTGCAGGGGCTCGCCCAGGGAGGGATCCGAGGCGATGAGGTCCAGGATCTCCTCGGTGAGTGAGCCGTAGCGGTTGAGCAGGTGCTCCACGCGCACCGTGTGCAGTCCGGTGCGGGCGGCGATGCGGGCCCGTGCGTTCCACAGCGCCCGGTATCCCTCGGCGCCGAGCAGCGGGGTGTCCTCGGTGACGCAGTCGGCGACGCGCACGTCGAGGCCGTGTACAGCGGCGTCCACGGCGTCCTTGGCCATGACGCGGTAGGTCGTGTACTTGCCGCCGGCGACCACGACCAGACCGGGCACCGGGTGGGCCACGGTGTGCTCGCGCGACAGCTTGCTGGTGGCGTCGGACTCGCCGGCCAGCAGCGGCCGCAGCCCGGCGTACACGCCCTCGACGTCGTCCCTGGTGAGCGGCACGGCGAGCACCGAGTTGACGTGCTCGAGGAGATAGTCGATGTCGGCGCTGGAGGCGGCCGGGTGGGCCTTGTCGAGATCCCAGTCGGTGTCGGTGGTCCCGATGATCCAGTGCCGGCCCCAGGGTATGACGAACAGCACGGACTTCTCGGTGCGCAGGATGAGCCCGGTCGTGGAGTGGATGCGGTCCTTGGGGACGACGAGGTGGATGCCCTTGGAGGCCCGGACGTGGAACTGGCCGCGTTCGCCGACCATCGCCTGGGTGTCGTCGGTCCACACGCCGGTGGCGTTGACGATCTGCTTGGCGCGGACCTCGTACTCGCCGCCGCCCTCCACGTCCTGCACCCGGGCGCCGACGACCCGCTCGCCCTCGCGCAGGAAGCCGGTGACGCGGGCCCGGTTGGCGACCTTGGCGCCGTAGGCGGCGGCGGTGCGCACCAGGGTCGCCACATAGCGGGCGTCGTCCATCTGGGCGTCGTAGTACTGCAGGGCGCCGACCAGCGCGTCCTTCTTCAGGCAGGGCGCCACTCTGAGGGCGTGACGGCGGCTCAGGTGACGGTGCAGGGGCAGGCCCCGGCCGTGTCCGCGGGCCATGGACATCACGTCGTAGAGGGCGACGCCCGATCCGGCGTAGAGCCGCTCCCAGCCCTTGTGCTGGAGCGGGTAGAGGAAGGGCACCGGCTTGACCAGGTGCGGCGCGAGCCGCTCCAGCAGCAGGCCGCGCTCCTTCAGCGCCTCGCGCACCAGCCCGAAGTCGAGCATCTCCAGATAGCGCAGGCCGCCGTGGATCAGCTTGCTGGACCGGCTGGAGGTGCCTGACGCCCAGTCACGTGCCTCGACCAGTCCCGTGGACAGGCCGCGCGTCACGGCGTCCAGCGCGGTGCCCGCGCCGACCACGCCGCCGCCCACCACCAGCACGTCCAGCTCGCGCTCGGCCATGGATGCGAGTGACTCGGCGCGCTGCGCCGGCCCCAGTATCGCTGTCCTCACCGCTGCCTCCCGCTCATCGGTCGCGTCGGCCGCACCCGTCGGGCGAAGCCCGGTCCCCCTGTCTCATGCCCAAATTCTGACCGGCTTGCCCGACTTCAGCCACCAGGTGCCCCCAGCCTGTGGACAACCGCCCGGGACGACTCACCGAATTTCAGCCGATCAATCCCGCAAATCGGTCATATTTACTCCTAGTCTGACATTGCGCTCGCTCGTTCTGTCCACACGGCTTGCGCACCTGTCCCACTTCGGCTACTGGGAAGGACGGCCCACGCCATGCCCGCAGATCTCGCCGTCATCGGACTCGGCCCGTACGGCCTGCCCCTGGCCCAGGCCGCCGTCGCCGCCGGGATTCCGACCGTCGGCTACCGGACCGGCCCCGAGGCGGGCTCCCTCAGCCCGGCCGAGGTGCGCCGGATGCTCGCGCAGGGATTCCGCGTCACCGCCGCCCCGGCGGAGCTGGGCCGGGTGCGCACCGCGGTCATCTGCGCGCCCGCCCCGCGCGGCGCGGACGGCGCGCCCGACCTGAGCCAGGTGGAGGCCGCCACCCGCACCCTCGCCGCGCGGCTGCGCCCGCACACCACCGTGATCCTGGAGTCCCCCGTGCCGCCCGGCACCACCGAGGGCTTCCTGCGGGAGCTGCTCGAATCGGAGTCCGGGCTGCGGGCGGGGCGCGACTTCCACCTCGCCTACTCCCCCCACCGCCTCGATCCCGGCAACCGCGACTTCACGCCTGCCAACACGCCGAAGGTCATCGGCGGGCTCACCTCCGCCTGCACCGAGTCCGCCGCCGCCTTCTACGGGCGGATCACCGACAAGGTGGTCCGGGCGCGCGGGCTGAGGGAGGCGGAGACGGTGCAGGTCCTGGAGACGAACTTCCGGCACGTCAACATCGCGCTGGTCAACGAGATGGCCGTGCTCTGCCATGAGCTGGGCGTCGACCTGTGGGACGTCATCCGCTGCGCGGAGACCAAGCCGTTCGGGTTCCAGGCGTTCCGCCCCGGCCCCGGCGTCGGCGGCCACGCGGTCCCCCAGGACCTCACCGCGCACGCCGGCCGCCCCCTGCGCATGGCGGAGCTGGCCCAGGAGGTCAACAGCCGCATGCCGCGCTACGTCGTGCAGCGGGCCGCCGCGCTGCTCAACGAGCACGGCAAGTCCGCGCGCGGCGCACGCGTCCTGCTCCTCGGCGTCACCTACAAGCCCGACCTCGCCGACCAGCAGGGCACACCCGCGCGGGAGATCGCGATCCGGCTGATGGACCTCGGCGCCTCGGTCAGCTACCACGACCCGCACGTCCCGTCCTGGAACGTCCTGGACCGCCCCGTCCCCCGCGCCGACTCCCTCTACGAGGCCGCAGCCGGCGCCGACCTCACCATCCTCCTCCAGCAGCACCGCACCTACGACCTCCAGGGCCTGTCCGTAAAGGCCCAGCTCCTGCTCGACACACGGGGGGCAACACCTACAGGGGCGGCGCATCGGTTGTGAGCGGGGGCGCGGGGCAGGGACGTGCGACTGCGGCTTGTGGTGGGCGGGACGGCGCATGGGTACCGTATGCCGGGGTGGAGCCCACCGCAGGGGGTAGCTGCGGCAGGCTCCCGATGGTGCACGCAGTGTCCGCCCCTAGCTGTCGTGGGGGCGGCCGCTCACCATCCGAAGATCCGCAAGATCAACCTCCTCCGGTACTTCACCATCCGAAGACGGATCCGATCCCAGCGAGTGGGCTTGCGGTGGCGTCCCATGGGAGCCCCCTTCCGCGTCACCCGCACCGAGA
>NZ_BAAAIZ010000051.1:98646-126097 GCF_039526425.1 Streptomyces thermospinosisporus | reverse complement strand
CCCGCGTGTGCCCGGCGGCTACCGCCGGTGCTGGGAGTCGGCGACCGTGACCTCGACGCGCTGGAACTCCTTCAGCTCGCTGTAGCCGGTGGTGGCCATGGCGCGGCGCAGGGCGCCGAAGAGGTTCATGGAGCCGTCGGGGGTGTGGGACGGGCCGGTGAGGATCTCCTGCAGCGTGCCGACCGTGCCGAGGTCGACCTTCTTGCCGCGCGGCAGCTCCTCGTTCACCGCCTCCATGCCCCAGTGGTGACCCCTGCCCGGGGAGTCGGTCGCGCGGGCGAGCGGGGAGCCCATCATCACCGCGTCGGCGCCGCAGGCGATCGCCTTGGGCAGGTCGCCGGACCAGCCGACACCGCCGTCCGCGATCACATGCACATAGCGGCCGCCGGACTCGTCCATGTAGTCACGCCGGGCCGCGGCCACATCGGCGACCGCGGTGGCCATCGGGACCTGGATGCCCAGCACATTGCGCGTGGTGTGCGCGGCGCCGCCGCCGAAGCCGACCAGGACACCGGCGGCACCCGTGCGCATCAGGTGCAGGGCCGCCGTGTAGGTGGCGCAGCCGCCGACGATCACCGGGACGTCGAGCTCGTAGATGAACTGCTTCAGGTTCAGCGGTTCGTGCGAGCTGGAGACGTGCTCCGCGGAGACCGTGGTGCCGCGGATGACGAAGATGTCCACGCCCGCGTCCACGACGGCCTTGGAGAACTGGGCGGTGCGCTGCGGGGAGAGCGCGGCGGCGGTGACCACGCCCGAGTCGCGCACCTCCTTGATGCGCTGCCCGATCAGCTCCTCCTTGATCGGTGCGGCGTAGATCTCCTGGAGGCGGCGGGTGGCGGAGTCGGCCGGCAGCTCGGCGATCTCGTCGAGCAGCGGCTGCGGGTCCTCGTAGCGGGTCCACAGGCCCTCGAGGTTCAGCACGCCGAGGCCGCCGAGCTCGCCGATGCGGATGGCCGTGTCCGGCGAGACCACGGAGTCCATGGGGGCAGCCAGGAAGGGCAGCTCGAAGCGGTAGGCGTCGATCTGCCAGGCGATCGAGACCTCCTTCGGGTCCCGCGTACGGCGGCTGGGGACGACGGCGATGTCGTCGAAGGCGTACGCCCTGCGGCCGCGCTTGCCGCGCCCGATCTCGATCTCAGTCACGTCTGTGGCCTTTCCCTGATGCGTTGCAGCGTCTTCCAGTATCGCCGACGCATGCGACAGGGGCGGCCCAGGTGTTCCCGGGGCCGCCCCTGCTCCGCGCCGCACAGCTTCGCCGGGCGCGCTTCAACGATGTCGCCGAGCTGCGCCTCACGGCATCTCGCCGACCGGCGCCGCACGGCTTCTCCCAGCCGCACCTCACCCGCGTACGGCGGCCGCACGGCCGGCCGCGCGGGCGGGGCTCACTTGCTGCTGTAGTTCGGCGCCTCGACCGTCATCTGGATGTCGTGCGGGTGGCTCTCCTTGAGCCCCGCCGAGGTGATCCGGACGAAGCGGCCCTTGGTCTGCATCTCGCCGATGGTGGCGGCGCCCACGTAGCCCATGGTCTGGCGGAGACCGCCGACCAGCTGGTGCAGCACATTGGCCAGCGGGCCGCGGTAGGGCACCTGGCCCTCGACGCCCTCGGGCACCAGCTTGTCGTCGGAGGAGACCTCCGCCTGGAAGTAGCGGTCCTTGGAGTACGACTTGCCCTGGCCGCGCGACTGCATGGCGCCGAGCGAGCCCATGCCGCGGTACGACTTGTACTGCTTGCCGTTGATGAACAGCAGCTCGCCGGGGGACTCCTCGCAGCCCGCGAGCAGGCTGCCCAGCATCACCGTGTCGGCACCGGCGGCGAGCGCCTTGCCGATGTCGCCGGAGTACTGCAGACCGCCGTCGCCGATCAGCGGGATGCCCGCCGGGCCGGCGGCGAGGGAGGCCTCGTAGATCGCGGTGACCTGCGGGACACCGATGCCGGCCACCACACGGGTGGTGCAGATGGAGCCGGGGCCCACACCCACCTTGATGCCGTCGACACCGGCGTCGATCAGCGCCTGCGCGCCCTCGCGGGTGGCGACGTTGCCGCCGATCACATCGACCGGCACGGCCGACTTGATCTTCGACATCCAGCTGAGCGCGTTGCTGTTGTGGCCGTGCGAGGTGTCGACCACCAGGAAGTCCACACCGGCCTCGGTGAGCGCCTGGGCGCGCTCCAGCGCCTCGGGGCTGGCGCCCACGGCGGCGCCGACGAGCAGCCGGCCCTCGGCGTCCTTGGCGGCGTTCGGGTACTTCTCCGCCTTGACGAAGTCCTTGACCGTGATCAGGCCCTTGAGGATGCCCTCGTCGTCGACGAGCGGAAGCTTCTCGATCTTGTGCCGGCGCAGCAGCTCCATGGCGTCCACACCGGAGATGCCGACCTTGCCGGTGACCAGCGGCATCGGGGTCATGACCTCGCGCACCTGGCGGCTGCGGTCGGTCTCGAAGGCCATGTCGCGGTTGGTCACGATGCCCAGCAGCTTGCCCGCCGGGTCGGTGACCGGGACGCCGCTGATGCGGAACTTGGCGCACAGCGCGTCGGCCTCGGCGAGCGTGGCCTCGGGGTGCACCGTGATGGGGTCGGTGACCATGCCGGACTCGGACCGCTTCACCAGGTCGACCTGGTTGACCTGGTCCTCGATGGACAGGTTGCGGTGCAGTACGCCGACGCCGCCCAGACGGGCCATAGCGATCGCCATACGTGCCTCGGTGACCTTGTCCATAGCGGCGGACAGGAGCGGGATGTTGACCCGGACATTGCGGGAGATTCGGGACGAGGTGTCGACCGCGTTGGGGAGCACCTCGGATGCGCCCGGCAGCAGCAGCACGTCGTCGTAGGTCAGCCCGAGAGTCGCGAATTTTTCGGGCACGCCGTCGACGTTGGCAGTCATGACACCTTCCCCAAATGGCCTTGATCGGTGCGGATGTCCATGCTAACGGGAAGCGGAGGTGTCTCATTCCACGGTTTCGCACGCCTCCGGCCTTCGTACGTTCCTACGGGAACCGTGATACGGAAACGCCCGCGCTCCGGTTCACTCGCCAAGCCGTGGCCGAGCGGCGGTGGTTACTGCTCCGCCAGCGCGCGCAGCCGGCTCAGCGCCCTGTGCTGCGCCACCCGGACCGCGCCGGGTGACATTCCCAACATCTGTCCAGTCTCCTCCGCCGTGAGACCGACCGCGATGCGCAGCAGCAGCAGCTCGCGCTGGTTCTCGGGCAGGTTGGCGAGGAGTTTCTTGGCCCACTCGGCGTCGCTGCTGAGCAGTGCGCGCTCCTCCGGCCCGAGGGAGTCGTCGGGACGTTCGGGCATCTCGTCCGAGGGCACGGCGGTGGAGCCGGGGTGACGCATCGCGGCGCGCTGCAGGTCGGCGACCTTGTGGGCGGCGATGGCGAAGACGAAGGCCTCGAAGGGGCGCCCGGTGTCCCGGTAGCGGGGCAGCGCGAGCAGCACCGCGACACAGACCTCCTGGGCGAGGTCCTCGACGAAGTGACGGGCGTCCCCGGGCAGCCGGGACAGCCGGGTACGGCAGTACCGCAGGGCCAGCGGGTGAACGTGGGCGAGCAGATCGTGCGTGGCCTGCTCATCGCCCTCGACGGCGCGATGGACGAGTGCACCGATCGCCCCCTGGGCAGTGCCCGCCTCGTCCTCGCGCATCGGTCCATGGTGCCTTGCGGACGCAGAGTCCGTGACACCACGTCGCTCGTTGTGCACCGAAGCGTTATGAGCAGGTGCGCCGGAACTCATCCCTTGCGCCCTCCCCTTCCGCTCGACCGACTCGTCCCCGAGGAACTCCACATCTCAAGGATGCGTCATCCGCGGCGAAACGAGCAGCGGGCCTCCGGCGATCGCCGCCGATGCCCTGGTGGGCGCGATGTGCGGCGCCTCCGGCACGGTGTGAACGGTCCGCCTCGGGACCTGTCGTCCGGATCGGCCCGGGCCCGGGGGCGCTGCAGCGGGTCCGCGCCGGCGCCCTGCCGGGTGCCCTTACGGGTGCCCCTCGGGGGTGGGAGCGCCGTCGCCGTTCGCGCGCCGCGCATGAGATGCACGATGCGTACGAGTCGCACGGCGCGTACGAGTCCGACGTCTCGCGCAACGTGGACAGCGGGTTCGGCTCGGACAGCTTGGACGATCCGCACGGCGCGTGCGGCGGGCCCGACGTGAGCGGTGCGCGCCAGGAGTACGAATTGCGCGGCGCGCAAGCCCCGCACGGGACGAGACCCGCGTGCGCCACATGCCTCGCGTACGGCACGCATAACCCGCGCCCGGCCCGCAGCCGCACGACCCACGGGAGAGGGCGACCGCACCCGTCCGCACCGGCGGCCGCCCCCGGCACCGCGCAGGCGAAGAACCCGGGCGGGGGCATCCACATGCCCCCGCTCGCCGGGAGCCGTCTCATTCGCAGCCGCTCCATGGGCCGCGCCGCAGCCGGTCCGATCCGAAGGACAGGTCCTAGCGCACCAGGCCCCACCGGAATCCGAGCGCCACGGCGTGCGCCCGGTCGGACGCGCCCAGCTTCTTGAACAGCCGCCGGGCATGCGTCTTGACCGTGTCCTCGGAGAGGAACAGCTCGCGGCCGATCTCCGCGTTGGAGCGGCCGTGGCTCATCCCCTCGAGGACCTGGATCTCGCGCGCGGTGAGCGTCGGCGCTGCGCCCATCTCGGCGGAGCGCAGCCGGCGCGGGGCGAGCCGCCAGGTCGGGTCGGCGAGGGCCTGCGTGACCGTGGCCCGCAGCTCGGCGCGGGAGGCGTCCTTGTGCAGATAGCCACGGGCACCGGCGGCCACGGCGAGGGCGACACCGTCGAGGTCCTCGGCGACCGTGAGCATGATGATGCGCGCGCCGGGGTCGGCGGACAGCAGTCGCCGGACGGTCTCGACGCCACCCAGGCCGGGCATGCGTACGTCCATCAGAATCAGGTCCGAGCGGTCGGCGCCCCAGCGGCGGAGGACTTCCTCGCCGTTGGCCGCCGTCGTCACGCGCTCGACGCCGGGCACGGTCGCGACCGCGCGGCGGAGCGCCTCTCGGGCAAGCGGGGAGTCGTCGCAGACGAGGACGGAAGTCATGGCCGCCCTCCGCAGCTGATGCGCGTCACCTTGAGCCTCCAGGCTGGTACGAAATCGTCACCTGTGCGGTCGACCGTCTCGGACGCCCGCCCGAGCGCTTGTTCTTTCAACCGCCTCGCACTCTCAACGACGGTCACTCGAAAGAGTTACGGGGCCGTCTGCCATCTTCGGCACTCTACGTGAGGGGGCGGACACGATGGAGATACGCGCGGGAGCCCCTCAAGCTTTCATCACAACCCATGCCCCATTCAGACCCTTTTCTTCCCGTTTCCAGGTGTCTGGAGCTAGATTCGCAATGAGTCATATTTTCATCTCCTTGGATCGTAGTTGTACGGTCGTGGACACCGGATCCGCCCAGAACGGCTACAAGGGGTCACGCAATGGCAGATTTCTCCCGCCTTCCCGGACCGAACGCGGACCTGTGGGACTGGCAGCTCCTGGCTGCGTGCCGCGGGGTGGACAGCTCGCTCTTCTTCCACCCGGAGGGCGAACGGGGTGCGGCACGCAGCGCTCGTGAGAACTCGGCCAAAGAGGTCTGCATGAGGTGCCCGGTGCGCGCCGAGTGCGCCGCACACGCGCTGGCGGTGCGCGAACCGTACGGCGTCTGGGGCGGCCTGACCGAGGACGAGCGCGAAGAGTTGATGGGCCGGGCGCGGAACCGGCTGGTGTCGGCCTCGGCGTCGACTGCCGGCGGGCACGCCGCCTCGAAATCCTGAAGGAACGTTTCTGCAACTCGGGCACGCCAGACGTGCCCTTGTTTTTTCGGTGGAGGTGACCACCAGGCGCAGCGCCCAGCGAGCCGATCTGCCGCGGCGAGCCGACTCATGAGGTGACCGTGACCGTGGCCGACGGATGACCGTGCGCCGGTGGGGCCGCCCCACTCCACGACACGGCCGCCGGACGGGCCCCGCCGAACCACCCAAGGCTGCCGAGCGCCACCGAACCACCCGGGCCTACCGGGCCCCGCCGAACCACCCAAGGCTGCCGAGCGCCACCGAACCACCCGGGCCTACCGGGCCCCGCCGAACCACCCAAGGCTGCCGAGCGCCACCGAACCACCCGGGCCTACCGGTCAGCCGCCCGAGCCAGCTGATCCAGCGTGGCCTTGACCGCCGGAACCTGGGCGAGGTCCGGGAGGGTCAGCGCGACGATCTCCCGCCGCACGGCGGGCTCCAGGGAGACCGTGCGGACACCTCTGGGCCGTACCGACTCCACCGCGAGCTGCGGCAGTACGGCGACACCGAGGCCGGCGCCGACCAGCCCGGCGACCGCCGGATAGTCGTCGGTCGCGAAGTCGATGCGCGGTGTGAAGCCGGCCGCCTCGCACACCTCGACCAGCTGCCCCCGGCAGCGCGGGCAGCCCGCGATCCACGGCTCTTCGGCGAGCTCCCCTATGGCGAGGGACGCCGCCCGTGCCAGCCGGTGCCGTTCCGGGAGGAGGCCGACGAGCCGGTCGGTGAGCAGCGGGCGCACCACGAGGTCGTCCCACTCCTCCGCCCCCGCCGACCCCTCGTAGCGGAAGGCGAGCGCCACGTCGCAGTCGCCCTCGCGCAGCATCTCCGCGGATCGCGGCGGTTCGGCCTCCTCCAGGGAGACCCGCGTGCCGGGATGCGCGTCGCGCAGTGCGGCGAGCGCCGTCGGTACGAGCGTGGAGCTGCCGCTGGGGAAGGAGACCAGCCGGACCCGGCCCGCCCGGAGCCCGGCGATGGCCGCCACCTCCTCCTCGGCGGCGCTGAGCCCGGCGAGGATGCCCGCGGCGTGCCGCACCAGTGCCTCACCGGCCTGGGTCAGCCGCATCTCGCGGCCGGTGCGGACGAGCAGCGGGGTGCCGACGGACGCCTCGAGCGCCTTCATCTGCTGGCTGACGGCGGGCTGGGTGCAGCCCAGCTCACGGGCCGCGGCGGAGAACGAACCGGTGGTGGCCACGGCGCGCAGCACACGGAGATGACGGGCTTCGATCACACCCTGAAGGATAAGCGCTCCTTTGATACAGCGCCGAATAATGCGTCGACGCTTTGGCATCGTGAGGCCTACCGTGCGGGCCATGAAGCTTCTGTCTGTGAATATCGGGCGCCCGAAGGCCGTGCCGTACACCGACCAGCCCGAGGGGCTGACCGGCATCGACAAGCGGCCGGTGGACGGGCCGGTGCGGGTGGCGGCGCCGGGGCCGAAGGGAGTGGGCGGCAGCGGTCTGGCCGGGGACGCGGTGTGCGAGACGCGGCACCACGGCGGCGACGACCAGGCCGTCTACGCCGTGGCCCGCGAGGACCTGGACGCATGGGAGCGGGAACTGGGCCGCCCGCTGGCGAACGGCGCGTTCGGCGAGAACCTCACCACCGAGGGGATCGACGTCTCCGGCGCCCTGATCGGTGAGCGCTGGGGCATCGGCGAGGAGGTCGTGCTGGAGGTCACCAGCGGCCGTATCCCCTGCCGCACCTTCCAGGGCCACATGGGCGAGCAGGGCTGGGTGAAGCGCTTCACCCAGCGGGGTGCGCCGGGCGCGTATCTGCGGGTGATCCGGCCCGGTGAGATACGGGCGGGCGACCCGGTGCGGATCGTGCACCGGCCCGATCACGAGGTGACGGTCGCGCTGCAGTTCCGGGCGGTGACGACGGAGCGGACGCTGCTGCCGCGCCTGCTCGCGGCGGGCGAGGCGCTCCATCCGGAGGCGCTGGCGGAGGCACGGCAGTGGACGGAGAAGTACGGGGTTTCGTCGGCCAGTTGACGATACGTAGGCACTACTTGTCGTCATTTCGGCGCTGCTTGATGTCGCGTCAGCCTGTGGCGAGGGTCGGGCGCCCCGAAGGGCTCCTAGGGGGAAACCCCGGCTCCCCGCCCGGGCCGGATCAGGGGCTGATCGGGGACGTTCCCCGATGTCCGGCAGGTCATGATCCACGACGCTCGGAGCATGACTCGCCGTATGTCCCACGACGCCGTGCCGGCCTGGGGAAACCCGACCGCTGCGGCCCCTCGCCCCTTCCGCTGGAAGCGCCTTGTCCTCCTGCTGGTCGCGCTGGTGACCGTGGCCGCCATGGCCATCGGCGCGCTGCTGTACTGGCTGTGGACCGACGCCAAGGTGAGCACGGTGGGCAAGGCGCCGTTCGACAACGCGCTGGCGATACCGCCGCTGGCCGAGCCGACCGTGGAGAAGGACGGCACCCGCGTCTTCGATCTGCGGATGCAGGCCGGCGAGACGGAGTTCCGGGACGGGGTGAGGACACCGACCTGGGGCTTCAACGGCTCCTACCTCGGCCCCACGCTGCGGGCGAAGCGCGGCGAGAAGGTCCGGGTGCGGGTCAGCAACACCCTGGACGAGCCGTCCACCGTGCACTGGCACGGCATGCATCTGCCGGCCCGCATGGACGGCGGCCCGCACCAGATGGTCGCCCCCGGAGCCACCTGGACCCCGCACTGGAAGGTCGACCAGCCGGCGGCGACGCTCTGGTACCACCCGCATCCGCACGGCCGGACCGAGGACCACGTACGACGCGGTCTTGCGGGTTTGTTCCTCCTGGACGACGACACCTCGGGGCGGCTGCCGCTGCCCAGGCGCTACGGCGTGGACGACCTGCCGGTCGTCGTGCAGGACGTCCGCTTCGACGGATCCCGGCTGGCCGGGGACCGGGGCCTGATGCAGAACGTCGGCTTCCTCGGCGACCGGACCATGGTCAACGGCACCCTGCGCCCGTACCGGAAGGTCCAGGACGAGCTGATGCGGCTGCGGCTGCTCAACGCGTCCACCGCCCGCACCTACGCCTTCGGCTTCGCCGACGAGCGCGACTTCGCGCTGATCGGCACGGACGGCGGTCTGCTGCAGCAGCCGGCGCGCATGGACCGCATACAGCTGTCGCCGGGTGAACGCGCCGAGATCGTCGTACGGATGAAGCCCGGTGAGCGGGTGATGCTGCGCAGCTTCCCGCAGCGCAACTACGGGGACCGAGGGCAGCGCCGCTTCAACGGCGGTGACGACACCTTCGACGTCCTGGAGCTGCGCGCGGCCGAGCGGCTGCGCCCGTCCCCCGAGCTTCCCGGCACCTTGGTCGCCGCCCCAGAACTGCCCGACGGTGAACAAGCCGTCAAGGCACGGCACTTCGACCTCAAGCGGTCCGGGATCAACGGCCGGGCGATGGACATGGGGCGCATCGACGAGACGGTCACGCGCGGCACGACGGAGGTCTGGACGATACGCAACACCGACGGCATGCCCCACAACTTCCATGTGCACGACGTGCAGTTCCGCGTGATGGAGGTGAACGGCAAGACGCCGCCGCCGGAGCTGCGCGGGCGCAAGGACACGGTGTTCGTGCCGCACGGCGTCACGATGAAGCTGGCGCTGCGTTTCACGGGGCCGGCCGATCCGGACGTCCCGTACATGTACCACTGCCATCTGCTGTACCACGAGGACGAGGGGATGATGGGCCAGTTCGTGGTGGTCGAGAAGGGCCGACCGGCCGGAAGCCCGCCGGACCATGAGGGTCATGGGGGGCACGGCGACCCCGACAGTCCCGGACGTCACAGCAGCCACGCGGACCAAGACGATCACGGGAGCCACGGAGGCCACCGGAGCCACAGCACCCACCCGGGCCATGGGGACCATGGCAAGGAGCCGGCGCCGGCGGGGCAGGCGCACGGGCACGAAGCGGGATGAACCGGCCGGGCTCCCGCACACCCCCGGCACCGGCAGCGGTGTGAGCGGACCGCTCCGCTCCGGCTCACTACCCTTGGGCCATGACAACGGCTCTGATTACGGGATCGACATCGGGTATCGGTGCCGCGTTCGCGCGGCGGCTGGCGGCGGACGGACATGACCTGGTGCTGGTGGCCCGCGACACGGGCCGGCTGCGGGAGCAGGCCACCGAGCTGCACGACCGGCACGGCATCGAGGCGGAGGTGCTCACCGCCGACCTCGCGGAGGACGCCGGTATCGAGGCGGTGGCCGAACGGCTCCGGGACCGCAAGAACCCCGTCGACCTGCTGATCAACAACGCGGGCTTCGGCAACAAGGGGCGCTACCTGGACGTGCCCATGGCCGACGAGCTGCGGATGCTCAAGGTGCACTGCGAGGCGGTGCTGCGGCTGACGTCCGCGGCGGCGGAGACCATGCGGGAGCGGGGCCGGGGCGGTGTGGTGAACGTGGCCTCGGTCGCGGCGTTCGTCCCGCGCGGGACCTACGGGGCGTCCAAGGCGTGGGTCGTGCAGTTCACGCAGGGGGCGGCGAAGGACCTGGCGGACAGCGGCGTACGGCTGATGGCGCTGTGCCCCGGCTTCGTGCGCACCGAGTTCCACGACCGGGCCGGGATGGGCACGGACAACATCCCGAAGTGGATGTGGCTGGACGCGGACAAGGTCGCCACGACGGCCCTGGAAGACCTGGCCCGCGGCAAGACGGTGTCGATCCCGGACCCGCGCTACAAGACGCTGATGGGCGCGGCGAAGCTGGTGCCGCGGGGCATGCTGGGCACGATCTCGTCGCGGACCGGCCGGAAGTACGGGCCGCAGTAGCGGGAGCGGCGGCCGGCGGGCAGGCTCTGGGGAGCGGATACGGGCCTGGACGGCGGGATGAGGAGGCATTCGCGTGCGGGTCCACCATCTGAACTGCGGAAGCATGCGGTCCGGGGCGCGTCGCACGGCCTGTGGATGCCGCTGCCGGTCGAGGATCCGCTGGCCTCCCCGTCGCTGGACGGCCGCACCGTCGAGGTGGTGGACCGGTCGACGGAGTGGGAGGTGCTGGCCTGTTCGTGAAGAGCCTGCGCGTGGCCGGCTCACCTTCCTGACCGCCCGACTGGGCTCGCCGGTTCTCTTACAGGGACAGCCGCTGGCCCGACCAGCGCGGGGAAGCCCGGCGTTGCGCTGTCCCCTAATTCTGGTTCATCCACTGCACACCCGCGACGATGCCCAGCAGGAGTGCTGGGCTGATGCACCACCACGGAATGATCCGACGGACCGACGGTATGAGCCAAAGTGCCGTCACGGCAGCAGTAGCACCGATGGTGACCACGCAGGCCAAGATGATTGCGGCGTAGGCCTCGTCGTCCCAGGGGCCGGACGGACGGATGGTCAGCGCTGCCCAACAGAAAAGGGCAGCGATAAGCGTCAGCAGCAGGATCGGGACTGCGAGGACCGCACGCAGGCAGCCTGTGTCGTTGTCCACGGACGGAGGGTTTGACATCACCGGAGTGCGTTCCTTGCGTCGTTCAGGTTGTTCATGAAGCCGCGCCCGTATGCCTGGGCAGCGTCTGTCCGCCAGTAGGGACCGCCGTTGTAGCGCGCGGCGAGTTCCTGGTACTGGGCGGGTGTCATCTCCTCGGCCGGCACGTCGGCGAACTCGCTCTCCGCCTTGAGCTGGGCAAGGTATTCCGAGGCGATGAAGAGGTTCTGCGCCGGGTCCTGGAGCGCATCCTCGATCACGTTCCGCTGCTGGTCTGTGAGGTTCTCAGGGTCGTATCCGAGCACTTCGGCTCCACGCCGCACCTGGGTGGCGATGGGCCCCATGGACGTGTTGTCGGGGTCACCGCCGAAGCGCCAGGGGAGGCTGCCGACCGCCTTGCCAGGGCGTCAGCCTTCAACTGGGCCCACTCGTCGTCGAAAGACATCCCCGTTCCCCCCAGGATCGATCAAGCGTTCCTTCTTCGTTCGACCGTGCAGCGTGAACCGCGCCGGGATGCTGCGCTACCCGGCGCGGAGCGGGGAGAGGCCGGTTGCGTTGCTGTGCTACACACCGGTCCTCCGGGAGGCGAACCGTGAGGATCTGCGGCATGCGGAGCCAGAGGTCGCGTACGGCGTGGCCGCGCACCGGGTCGCCGGGCATCTGATGCGGATCGGCCACCTCGGCAAGGAGGCCAGCGCGGAGGCGCGTGCCGCGTATCGAGAGGATCATCAGCGGGCCGGCCTGGCCGGGCCGCACGAGCTGCCCCGCGGGTTCACCTACGTGCGGGAGCACGAGCGGGGCTTCTAGGCCACGCCGAGGCCGCTTCCTGGGCCGGAGGGGGCCGCCTGACCAGTACGGATGCCCTCCGGACGGGGCG
Organism: Streptomyces thermospinosisporus; assembly: GCF_039526425.1. Lineage (NCBI taxonomy): Bacteria > Bacillati > Actinomycetota > Actinomycetes > Kitasatosporales > Streptomycetaceae > Streptomyces > Streptomyces thermospinosisporus. Next base: position 114,019 of record NZ_BAAAIZ010000051.1, on the reverse strand, counting down.
GTCGGCGCAGTGGGCAGCGATCGAGGCGTGGGCGGTGCGGCGGGGCTGGCAGGATGGGCTGGCGGGCCTTGGGGGGTTCGCTGGGGAATCGGTGCATCCGCGGGGGCCGCCGACCAAGACCTCGTGCTGGTCAACGCACACGACCTTGATCTCTTCGCCGCGGCCCGCTCCGGCGCGGCCTCCGGAAAAGGTCAGCGGTAGCCCGTCCGCTGCAGGGCTCACGCGAGCTGTGGGCGTGGCGCCCCGGTGGGAGGATGGTGCTGACATATCCGGATGCAGGGGGGCCGGAGAGGTGGGCACCATGACCTTCGTACAGCTCATCGACTGCAAGACGAGTCGGCTGGAGGAGATGGACCGACTCCTGGACAAGTGGGTCGAGCAGACCAAGGGCAAGCGGACGGCGACGCACGCGATGGTCGGCAAGGACCACTCGGACGCGACGCATGTCGTGGAGATCGTGGAGTTCCCGTCGTACGAGGAGGCGATGCGCAATTCCGGGCTGCCGGAGACGGACCGGATCTTCAAGGAGATGGTGGCGCTCTGCGAGGAGACGCCGACCTTCACCGACCTCGACGTGGTGCGGGACGCGCGGCTGAACGCGGACGCAGCGCGGCGGTTCTTCGAGGTGCTGCAGAGCGAGGGCGATCTGTCACCGATGGCCGGCCTGGTCGCGGAGCACTACCACGACCATGACCCCGCCAACGAGCAGGACACCATGGGGCTGGACCAGTTCCGGCGCGAGATGACCATGTGGCGCAACGGCTTCGACTTCACCATGCGCATCGAGGACCAGATCGCCGAGGGCGACCGCGTCTGCACCCGGTGGTCCTGGGACGCCACGCACAAGGGCGAGTTCCTCGGCATCCCGCCCACCGGCAAGAAGGTCTCCATGACCGGCACGACCATCTTCCGCTTCGACAGCCACGGCAAGATCGCCGAGGGCTGGTGGCAGTACGACCGCCTGGGCCTGATGGCCCAACTGGGAGCCCTGGAACCGACGGAGTTGTAGAGGAGAGGGCCGGCGGGCGAGCGGGGCTCAACTCAACGAGTCCCGCTCCCGCCAAGCGAGGCCGCCTTCCCACCGCCCTCAGCGATCGCGCCGGATCAGCGAGGCGTACTCCCCGAACTCCGGGACAGGTTCCCAGTTTGAGGAGACGTCAATGCCGTCGCGGCTCTCGCTCGTCCCCTCCCGCCCCTCCTCAACCGTACGCTGGACGACGCCATCGGTCGTAAACCTGCAGGTTTCCATGCTTTCTACGTCTGCGTATCCGCCGCGCTCCTGCGATGCCCCATAACGGTACAACCTCACCGTTTCCAGGAAGAGCGAACCGTCGATCAGCGTGAACTGGTAGTTGAGCACGTCGCGACCGTACTCATCCATAAAGATGACCGAGGCGTAGCCGGTCTCCAATCGCACTTCCACACGGAGTTCCGGCGCTGAGCCGTCCTTGGAAGCGGGTACGGCGGTGTAGAGTTTGCCGGATTCGTGTCGGGCTCTTGCCTGCTCCGGCGTGAGCGGCTTCATGGGAGCTTCCGTCAGACGGTTCCACTGCTCGCAGTAGGTCCACATCATGAGCGATTTCAACCCGTACCTTTCGGTAGCCGGTAGACGAAACCCTGCACATCCCTGATCATTACGCCACGGTTCGCCGCTTCTTTGAGCGCCCATTCTGGCACAGGCTGGGACTGGACAGGGACCTCCAAGACCCATCTCCCCGTTAACGGCTCTCCAATTAACTGGGGATATTCGGCACGCGCCTTCGGCGTGTCCGGAACAACCGTCCCCGGGCTATACTTCTGGCCAAGCTCATTCAAATAGTTCTTAAAAGTGCCGGGCGTGATCTTGGCTACCTGAGTGAACTTGCGCGAGACGATTTCCTCTCCAGGTAAATACGAGTCGAGCACCTTTCCATTCTCAAGGTAGATCTCATTCGCTGGGTAGCGGCGCCAATTTTCCCTGTTGAATTCTCGGCCCCTGTTCCACTTCTCTCGTAGCCACGGTGGAACGTCACTACGAGGGCCACCGCCCGATCCTCCCGGTCCGCCCGCCCCCGATCCCCCCGCTCCGACTGCGAGCAGCACAATCCCTGCGATCCCGAGGGCGCCGCGTTCAGGGCGGCTGGGGCTGTGACCGCACCGACTGCACCGCCTCCGGCCAGCGCAAAGCCGGTGGGTGGGAACAGTGCCAGCAGGGAGAGCAGGAGCAGGGGGAAGCCGAGGTAGACGAAGAATGTGTCCAGCGCCTCGAGCAGATGCAGGGTCTCGATACTTCTGCCATCGGGGCCGGCCGACCCGAGCCCCCGCCACAGCAGGAAGGTTCCTGCCGTGGCCGCTCCTGCCGCGGTGCCGAAGCGAAAGCGATGTGTGGCCAGCATCTCCGCCACGGGCTGGGACGATGCCTGCCGCCAGGCCCGTAACAGGACGATCAGCTGGTAAGTGATCCAGGCGAGGGCAGCGATGGCGAACCCCATGAGGATCGTCGGACCCTGCCCCGTCGTGAAGTACTCCTGGAGACCAGCGGTGGAGGTGAACGAGCCGGCGCCCAGAAACACCAGCGACGGCAGCGTGAGAAGACACGGACTCAGCCGGAGCCACCACGCTCGGGAAGTGCGAGACCTGCGTCTTTCCCGCAACCAAGCATGGATGTTGACCGACCGCCAGGCCACCTGGTTGTCGGACGCGTCCATACGCGCAGCGATTCCCGTCAGGAGGGAACCGAGTTCCCTGGTGGCAGGGTCGTGCGGCGCGACGGCTGCGGCGTACAGCAGAGACCGCCGCAGCTCGACGTAACGAAGGATGATCAGCAGCGTCCACGGCAGACGCCAGGCCGCATATCGCAGCAGGGCTGCCGCGCTGTCACCATCAGCACGTTCTAAGGACAGCAGGACAGCCGGCACCGCACGTTTGCCCTGTTGGAGGCGCCGCACGTCGACGGCCATGGCGAGGGCCATGCACGCCAGCGGCCACGCCCAGACCGTCCCATTCGCAAGCTCGAGCCAATCCGTGGCCTGGGCGCGAGACCTCTCTGCTGCGTAGTTGTTCAACGTGTGGTGGCCGGCAGCGGCCAGCACTGGGGGCACGCACAACAAGCGCGCCCACCCGCGGGCGCGGAACAACACCCCCACCCCGAAGCCGGCAACCGCTGTCCACACCAGGTGGGTGAACGTCTCGGTGACCGTGGGGCCGGCCATTTCCAGCTGACTGAACGGTGCGGGCAGCCAGGACGTGAACACCTGCCCAGGGCCCGGTACATAGGGCGCCGACAAGCTGTCGGGGATGATCCAGCCCTCGCCCCGGGACACCGCCCTGTCCGAGTCCAGGCCGAACCGGAGGACGGCCTCCAGCAATCCGAAGCCGCTGCCCAGCGCCGCGCCCAGCACCACGAAGTCCGTGAGTCCCCACTGCCGGCGGATGGCAAGACTCCATCCCGTAAGCAGCAAGGGACTGAGCTTGATGAGTTCTTCCACCCAGGGCGCCACGGTGTAGCTGGTGGTGTTCACCACCTCGACCAGCGATTGCCCCGACCTGTCGGCGTAGAGGCGGGTGTAGCTGTACTCCACCAGCGCGGTCGCCACGCCACACCCGTACACCCCCACCAGGAGCGCGAGAAGCACGGTCGACAGGCGCACCGAACGCGTGGGCAAAGAGAGGAAGAGCAGTTGCAGCACGCCCCAGACGGCCGCCACCGCCATCATCAGTGTCACGCCAAGCCCCCGACACACTGAATGAATCGCCGATTCGCAACAGTGAACGGATGCTAGGCGACCAACTCACGCATATACAGGCGAGTTGTGGTCAAACTTGAGGGCTTCATGTGACTGTCGCGAACCAGTGCCCGGCACCTGAGACCTCACGGGACGGCGATTTCGTGGCTCCGCGGTCAGTCGCCGCCGCCTCCCTCACCCCCGTCGCCGCCGCCGCTGTCACCGCCGCCGTCGCTGCCTCCGTCGCCGGCGTCGCTGCCTCCGTCGCCGGCGTCGCCGCCGTCGGAGCCCCAGCCGTCGCTGCCGCCGGGTTCGTTGTCGTCGGAGGTGAAGCCGAGGTTGGTGTACCAGGGGCGTTCCCAGGTGATCTCGAGCGGTTCGCCGCCGGACTGCGGGGTGCGGCGGAATCGGGCCAGGCCCGTGGTGTCGCCGAGGCCGAAGGAGACGGCGACCGCGTGGGCCATGACGGCGTCCAGGGGGTCGGGTCCGGCGAGGTCGACACTGGCGAGCAAGAGAAGTACGTCGCCGGGGGCGGGATGGGGCTGGGAGAGTCCTTGTATCTGGCTACGTGAGAAGGTCGGTGCGACTGGTGCCAGCAGCTGCTGGTGCGTTTTCGATGCGGACGCCGAGGTCGTGCGCGACTAAACGGTTTCGAGTTGTGCACCCAGCTCGGGCGATGCGTATCAGTCAAGTGGGACGTGACGAGAGCTCGAGACCGTCACCAGCGAGCTATCCCGCCTACCATTCCGCCAAGGAAACCGACATCGGACTTCCCGAGGGGCGCACGTGGCACAACTTGTCCAGCAGCAGCGCGTGGACGCGTACGTGGGGTACCACGCATTTGGTCTGCAAGAGTCCGACGACGCGGATCTGCCGGTTCCGTTCCCCGACGATTTCGACTACAGCGCCTTCCTCAGCACTCATCCCGGCCGACTGGACATCACTAGCGGCGGGCACACCCATACGGCCACGGTCACGGCCGAGGTGTGGGACGGGCCGCCGCCGCAGGACGCAACGGAATGGGACGAGCAGGCTGAAGCTGACTTCGAGTCGACGAGCGGTCAGGTCGCCGTGTGGTCCATGCACACTGGCCGGGCAGACGACGTCATCGTATTGGGGGATTCCGGTGGTTCGTGGCGGGTTCGGGTAAGTTGCGCGGGCAGAGCCGAGGCCGCCGCTCTGTCGGAGGGCGAGGGCACCGGCTACGGGCTGGAGCATTACCTCATCCAATTCTGGCCCGCCGGCGCATGAGCAAGCATGTCTGTGGCGAGAACGAACGCGCCTCCGCCACAGACATGGATGCGCGAATCACGACACGATCTTGACGATGAACCCGTCGTCCATGCCGTCGACGATGCGGTTCTTGGCGTAGAAGCTCTTAAGTATCGAGCCGCCAGCCTTGTTGTCGTCCTTCGCTATGGGCTTGACGGAGAAGTTGAACTTCTTGGCATCCGCGTCGAACTCGGGTTCCGTGGCTCCTTCGTATGTGCTGGCGAAGGGGTACTCGTCACACTCGAGGGTGCCACCCTGGGTGTAATTGGCACCCCAGTAACGTTTGCACTGCTTAATCGCCTCCGCGCGATTCTTGTTGATGCGAGCGGCGCTCACCGTACGGTGGAGCGGATCCTTCGCCGTCTGGCCGGGGACCTTCTTCGCTGACATGTAGGGCTTGGTGTCCTGAGGAACGAGGAACGCCTGACGTATATGAGCGGCCTCGGCTCGTTCCTCCGCACCTTGCTTCGCGCTCAGGGTCAGCGGTGTGACATAGCTGAAGGTGGCCGCTCCCTTCTTTGCTGGAGTGCCGCCTCCAGTGGAGTTGGCCAGGTAGGACGCGGCATCCCAGCGTGGGGCGAGCATGAACAGCTTGCCGCCCAGATCGCCGCTCAATTGCCAAGGAGCGGGAGGCTTGTAGCTGATGGCCGGTTCGTACACCGCGAAGAGGAGGTCGGCAGATCCTTTGCCCTGTCCAGGCTTGGCGGTCACGGTCTCCTTGAACGTGCGCTGCGCCTTGAGCTCGGCGAACGTTTTCGTCCCCGGCAGATTCCCTGCACGGGTGTAGCTGGCGCCAGAAGGCCAGCTCTGCGGAATGCTGGCCTTCAAAGTGATCCGCATAGCTGCCGCACCGGTGGTTCCGGTGGTACTGAAGTCAGTGAAATAATACTGGAAAGTGATGGTGCGGCTGTTCTTGGCAATGGTGCCGACCGCACGCACGTTGAAGCTACTGGCGCCAATCGGCTTGCCGTTGCGCATCCACGTCTGGAGGAAAGACGCCCCATTGCAGACGGCGAATCGGGACTTGACGTAGAACTTCTTGTCACCGCCCAGCCCCTTGACGCACTCGCTGTAGGTCATCGTCCGCGCGGGCTCGGGGGCCGTGGCGGCGGGGCCCGGCGCGACGCGCGGCTGCACCGGTGTAACGACGTCTGCCGACGGCGATCCGGACGGGCGTCGGGACAGCGGGGCGTAAGAAGCCGCCGGGCCTACCGTCTCCTGAGCCAACGCCACCCCCGGCTCCGCTGCCGCGGCCGCGCGGCGAAGTCCTTCCCTCCCCTCGACGCTCTGCAGTTCCTCCAGTGACGGCTTCGCCGCGCCGGCAGGCAGTACGTGGGACTCCACCTGCAGGCCCGCCATCGTGTCCGCGCCAGCCGTTGAGGGAACCGCCATCGGCAACCCTGCGACCACCGCCGTTACGGCCAGCACGCGTATGCCCCTACGTCTGGACCAATCCCGCTCCATTTGCTTGAACCCCCGGTTCTCAATCGGTGTCGGGCCGACTGCCCGTCACCGGGTCGAGATCCAGGGCTATCGAATACGTGATCGATGCTGGCGTTCGGGGGGCGGGATTGACGTGATTTCAGCAGTAGTTGGCCAGACCGTAGTGGTTCGCAAGGCCGCTGTCGGCGGCGCGCTTCCCGAAACCGCTGGGGGCAACGGCAAGACTACGGGCTTCGTATTCACAGGGAGGCATGCCTCCGGCGAGCGCTCGTCCACCGAATGCGGACGTCGATCTAGCACGCAGGCCACTGGACGGAACTTGGAGCCGAGCTCGTGAGGAGTATGCGGCGAGGTACGGCTGGCGCGCGCGCCCGGCGGTCAGTCGCCTCCGCCTCCGCCGCCCCCGTCGCCGCCCCCGCTGTCGCCGCCGCCGTCGCTGCCTCCGTCGCCGGCGTCGCCGCCGTCGCTGCCCCAGCCGTCGCCGCCGCCGGGTTCGTTGTCGTCGGAGGTGAAGCCGAGGTTGGTGAACCAAGGGCGGTCCCAGGTGGTTTCGAGGGGCTCGGCGGCGGGGTGCGGGGTGCGGCGGAATCGGGCCAGGCCCGTGGTGTCGCCGAGGCCGAAGGAGACGGCGACCGCGTGGGCCATGACGGCGTCCAGGGGGTCGGGGCCGGTGAGGTCGACGGTGGCGAGGGGGAGAAGTACGTCGTCGGGGGTGGGGGTGGGGCGGCGCGGTGGGCGGGTGAGCAGGGCGACGCGGTGGCCGTCGCGCTCCAGCCAGGAGCTGGTGGCGTTCTGGCGGCGCAGCGTCCACTGCCGGTCGGGCAGGTGGATCTCGACCCGGCTCTTGGACTTGCGGAGCTTCTTCCGCAGGTCGAGCCGGGCGGTGACGTCGCCGACGGTCATGACCAGGCCGGCGCCCGGCGCGGACCGGTCGCCGAGGAAGCCGTGGGGTGCCCTGATGCGGACGGCGGGGGCCTGCGGGCCCCAGACGTCCACGCGGATCAGGCGCCGGTCCACCGCGACGGCGACCGGTCCGGCGGGGCCGGGGGCGTAGCGGCGCGCCATCCACAGCGGTACGCCCTCCACGCGGGTCCGGCCGGCTAGGGCGCTCACCTGGTCGGGGCCGCCGCAGCGGCGGACGGCGAGTTCGCCGAGGGCGCGGGCGAAGTCGGCGGCCTGGCGCACCTTCCAGGGCTTGGTGGTGCCGGTGACGCGGGTGACGGGGACGACGCCGGGTCCCTGGGGCAGGTGGTCCAGGGGGCGTTCGGTGCCGCAGGCCCCGAGCCAGTTGCCGCGCAGGTAGGCCTCGGCCATGGCGGCGAGGTTCAGTTCGTGGAGGGGGGTGGTCCGGCCGCCCTTGCGCAGTCCGTCCTCGGTGAGCTGCACGGTCCGGGCGAATGGGTTACGGGAGCGTTCCGAGTAGAGCGTGTGGTGCATGGGCCCTCCCCCTCTGGCCGATCTCTGATGACGCGTGACCGCCGCCCGGCGACCCCGACGAGCCGAACAGGCCCGATGAGCCGTCCAAGGGTAGGTCGCCGGTGCGTGGTCCGGCGGTTCCATGATCGGCGGCCGCACCACCGGGACACGGCGAAGGCCCGGCACCCTTCACAGGGATGCTGTTGGTTAATTCGGGCCCTCGCGTGACGTCGGCTCCCAAGACCCGGTTGTGGTCTTGAGAGCCGACGTTGTTTGGGGAGGGTGTCGATGTCGATGCGGCCGGCAGGGCTGGGTGAAATTCCGGCGGAGACGGTGCGGGTGGCGCGGGCGGCCTTCCCGAAGGGCAGCCTGGCGATCCGGGTGCGTGACGAGCTGGGGCTGTTGTTCGGTGACGGGCAGTTCGCGGGTCTGTTCCCGGTTCGGGGGAAGCCTGCCTGGTCACCGGGGCGGCTGGCATTGGTGTTGGTGTTGCAGTTCGTCGAAGGGCTGACCGACCGGCAGGCCGCCCAGGCGGTGCGAGCCCGCATTGACTGGAAGTACGCGCTGGGGCTGGAACTGGCCGATGCGGGGTTCGACTATTCGGTGCTGTCGGAGTTCCGCGACCGGCTCATCAAAGCGGACGGAGGCCGGGAAATCCTGGACGCCGTGCTGGCAGCGGCCCGGCGGCGGGACCTGATCGTCGTCCGGGGCCGTGCGCGGACCGACTCCACCCATGTGCTGTCCGCGGTGCGTGAGGTGAACCAGCTGGAGCTGGTCGCGGAAACCCTGCGCTCGGCACTGAACGCCGTGGCCCGGGCCGAACCGGACTGGCTGAACGGTCGTGCCCGGCCGGAGTGGTTCAAGCACTATGCCACCCGGGCCGAGGACTCCCGCTTTCCCAAGGACCGGTCCCGGCGGGATCAGACGTATCGGCGGATCGGTGACGACGGCATGCACCTGCTGAAGATGATCTGGGCCGTGGACGCTCCGCCGAGTCTGCGGCGACTGCCGCAGGCGGAGGTGCTGCGGCAGGTGTGGGTGCAGCACTTCCACATGGTCGACGGGGAGGTGGCCCGCCGGGGCCCAAAAGACCGGCCACCAGGTGTGATGCGCCTGGTGACCTGCTATGACCTGGAGGCCCGCACCGGCGGAAAGGGCGACATCAACTGGGACGGTTACAAAGTCCACGTCACAGAGACCTGCGACCCGGACACTCCGCACCTCGTCACGAGTGTGCTGACGACTCTCGCGAGTGTCTCCGACGCCCGGATGGCCGCCCCGGTCCATGACGAACTCGCCCGGCGGGATCTGCTGCCGGGCGAGCACTGGGTGGATGCCGGATATGCCAACGGTGGTGCCCTGACCGCCGCCCGCCGTGACCACCAGGTCGACCTGCACGGACCGCTGAAAGCGGTGACCGTCCCGCACGCCCGCGGCGATGCCGCCTTCGGCCAGAACGCGTTCACCATCGACTGGGACAACCAGCTCGTGACCTGCCCGAACGGCGTTGTCAGCACGCAATGGGCCCAGCGCCGCTCCGAAGAGGGCCTGGCGACCATCCGGGTGCGGTTCTCTCCGGCCGACTGCGGCACCTGCCCCCAGCTGACCAAGTGCGTCAACTCTCCCAGGCCCCGGCGGCGGGAGATCAACCTCAGACCCCGCGACGAATACGAAGAACTGCAGCAGGCGCGAAAACTCCAGACAACCGCTGCCTGGAAGGACCGCTACAACATCCGGGCCGGCGTCGAAGGCACCATCTCCCAAGCCGTGCACGCATGCGGCCTGCGCAGATCCCGCTACCGCGGCCTCGCGAAGACCAGCCTCCAGCACCAGCTCACCGGCGCCGCCGTCAACCTCATCCGCATCGACGCCTGGCTCACCAACACACCCCGAGCCCGCACCCGCATCAGCCCCCTGACAGCACTTCGCCCCGCCGCATAGCGGCGGGGCGAAGTGACCAGGCCCGAATTAACCAACAGCATCCCTTCACAGGGTGCCGGGCCTTCTGTGAGCGTGTGGCTCAGTGGGCGTGGCCGTGGCCGTGGCCCGCGGCGGCCGGCTCCTCCTCTTCCTTCTTCTCGACGACCAGGGTCTCGGTCGTCAGAAGCAGGGAGGCGATGGAGGCGGCGTTCTCCAGGGCGGAACGGGTGACCTTGACCGGGTCGATGACGCCGGCCTTGATCAGGTCGCCGTACTCGCCGGTGGCGGCGTTGTAGCCGCTGCCCTTCTCGAGCTCGGCCACCTTGGAGACGATCACGTAGCCCTCGAGGCCGGCGTTCTCGGCGATCCAGCGCAGCGGCTCGACGACGGCGTTGCGGACGACCGCGACACCGGTGGCCTCGTCGCCGGACTTGTCGAGGTTGTTCTCCAGGACCTTGGCGGCGTGGACCAGCGCGGAGCCACCACCGGAGACGATGCCCTCCTCGACCGCGGCGCGGGTCGCGGAGATGGCGTCCTCCAGACGGTGCTTGCGCTCCTTCAGCTCGACCTCGGTGGCGGCACCCACGCGGATGACGCACACGCCGCCGGCCAGCTTGGCGAGACGCTCCTGCAGCTTCTCGCGGTCCCAGTCGGAGTCGGTGGTCTCGATCTCCGCCTTGATCTGGGCGACGCGGCCCTCGACGTCCTCCTTCTTGCCGGCGCCGTCGACGATCGTGGTCTCGTCCTTGGTGACGGTGACGCGGCGGGCGGAGCCGAGCACGTCCAGGCCGACCTGGTCGAGCTTGAGGCCGACCTCCTCGGAGACCACGGTGGCGCCGGTGAGGACGGCCATGTCCTGCAGCATCGCCTTGCGGCGGTCACCGAAGCCGGGCGCCTTGACGGCGACGGCGTTGAAGGTGCCGCGGATCTTGTTGACGACCAGGGTGGACAGCGCCTCGCCCTCGACGTCCTCGGCGATGATCAGCAGCGGCTTGGAGGAGTTGGCCTGGATGACCTTCTCCAGCAGCGGCAGCAGGTCGGCGATGGCGGAGATCTTGCCCTGGTGGATGAGGATGTACGGGTCCTCCAGGACGGCCTCCATGCGCTCCTGGTCCGTCACGAAGTACGGCGACAGGTAGCCCTTGTCGAAGGCCATGCCCTCGGTGAAGTCCAGCTCCAGACCGAAGGTGTTGGACTCCTCGACGGTGATGACACCGTCCTTGCCGACCTTGTCCATCGCCTCGGCGATCAGCTCGCCGACCTGCTGGTCCTGGGCGGACAGCGCGGCGACGGCGGCGATGTCGGACTTCTCGTCGATCGGGCGGGCGGAGGCCAGCAGGTCCTCGGACACGGCCGCCACGGCCGCGTCGATGCCCTTCTTCAGCGCTGCCGGGGAAGCGCCGGCGGCGACGTTCTTCAGCCCCTCACGGATCAGGGCCTGGGCGAGCACGGTGGCGGTGGTCGTACCGTCACCCGCGATGTCGTTGGTCTTGGTCGCCACCTCCTTCACCAGCTGCGCGCCGAGGTTCTCGTACGGGTCCTCGATCTCCACCTCGCGGGCGATCGTGACACCGTCGTTGGTGATGGTGGGGGCGCCGAACTTCTTGTCGATGACGACGTTGCGGCCCTTGGGGCCGATCGTCACCTTCACCGTGTCGGCAAGCTTGTTGACGCCGCGCTCGAGGGCGCGACGGGCGTCCTCGTCGAACTTCAGGATCTTCGCCATGGCAGCGGGAGCCCTCTCGGAATTCTGGGTGAAATCACTGCGCCCCGGGCGCCCGGCTTCTTATGGGATGCGGGGGCCAGGGGCGCAGTCGAGCAAAGGTGCGTCGAGGTGATTACTTCTCGACGATCGCGAGGACGTCGCGGGCCGAGAGAACGAGGTACTCCTCGTTGTTGTACTTCACCTCGGTGCCGCCGTACTTGCTGTAGAGCACGACGTCACCGACCTTGACGTCGAGCTCGATGCGCTTACCGTCCTCGTAGCGGCCCGGGCCCACGGCCAGGACGACGCCCTCCTGGGGCTTCTCCTTGGCGGTGTCCGGAATGACCAGGCCAGAGGCCGTGGTCTGCTCGGCGTCCAGCGGCTGGACCACGATGCGGTCCTCGAGCGGCTTGATGGCAACCTTGGAGCTGGCGGTCGTCACGATCCGACCTCCCCCTTCGGAGATCTCACGGGGTTAACTGTCTGAGGTGGCGACCAGGTCGATCCGTCGTCGCGGGTGCCGGACCTGCCCGTCGCGTGGTTGGCACTCTCCACCGGGGAGTGCCAGAGCCGAGACTATGACTGCGATTAGCACTCGGTCAAGCGGAGTGCCAATTGGCGGCGGCGCGTCGGCCACGGGTTCGCGCTCAGGGGTTCACTTCGGAATCGCCCAGGGGTTCACTTCGGAATGCAGTCGGGCATTCACTCCGGGGAGTGCTCAGGGGCCCGCTCGGGCGTGCACTCCGGCATGCGCCGGGACGTGGCTTCCGGATACGCCCGAAGATCGCTCGGCATGCGCTCAAGGCTCTGCCCCGGCCTTCCCGAGGTAGTCCTCCAGCCGGGCCACCCGCAGGCCGCGCCGGCCGGCCTCCTCCAGCAGACGCCTCGTCCGCTCGGCGAGGGACAGCGACGGCAGGTCGACGGACGGGACGGAGACGATGTCGCCGGGCATCAGCTCCTTCGTGCCCTCGGCGTAGGTGAGTTCGCCGTCCCCGTCCAGGCTCACCCGCCACAGCACGACCGCCGTGATGCCGCAGTCGGCGGCGGCGCGCAGGGTCGTCGCGTCGTACGTGCCGTAGGGCGGGCGGAACAGGCGGGGGCGGACGCCGAAGCGGGAGGTGAGCTTGCGCTGCTGGCCGCAGATCTCCGCGCGCTGGCCGGCGTACGGCAGCCCGCGCAGGGCGGTGTGGTCGAGGGTGTGGTTCTGCAGGCTCGCGCCGATCGCGCGCAGCCGGGCGAAGTGGGCGTAGCCGGGGCCCACCACGCTGTCGGTGAGGAAGAGGCTGACCGGCAGGCGCCGTTCGCGGACGAGGCCGATGAAGCGGGGGTCGCGTTCGGCGCCGTCGTCGTAGGTCAGGAAGACGACTCTGTCGGTGGTGCGGACGCGGTCGACGACCGGCGGGAGCGCGGCGGCGGGCTGGCGCGTGCCGGCAGGGGGTGCCGTGCTGTTGCCGGCCGGCTGGCCGGCGCCGTCCCCGGCCGTCGCCGCCCGGTGCTGCACGGGGCCGGCGCAGCCCGCGGCGAGCAGCAGCGCGAGGGCCGCCACCGCCGGGCCGCGGGCGCGGGGCCTCACAGGTAGTCCTCCAGGCGGGCCACCGCGTATCCCTCGGCCGTGACCTTGTTCAGGAAGCGGCGGACCATGTCGCGCATGGTGCCGTCCCAGTGACCGGTGCCGCGGAAGTGGGTCAGCACGATGTCGCCGGGGCGCAGTTCGCGGTGCCATTCGCGGTACTCCCAGCGGTCGACGAAGACCTCCTCGTTCCACAGGGGCACGTACTCGATGCCGCAGCGCTTGGCGGCGCGGAGCGTGTCCTTGTTGTAGTTGCCGAAGGGCGGGCGGAAGAGGACGGGGCGGGTGCCGTAGCGCTTCTCGATGACCTCCTGCATGCCGCAGATCTCGCGCTTCTGGCGGGCGTAGGACAGGGCGGGCAGATAGGGGTGGTGCAGGGTGTGGTTGTTGAGGGTGACGCCGCGGTCCTGCATCCGCTCGAAGTAGGCGTAGTCGTCGTCGATGACGTAGTCGCTGAGGAAGGCGGTGTAGGGGATCCGCAGCTCGCTCATCATCCGCAGGAACTTCGGGTCCTTCTCGGCGCCGTCGTCGATGGTGAGGAAGACGATCTTCTTCTTGGTGGGGACGGTGGTGAAGACCGGCGGGAGCCCGAGGCGCCGGTGGCCGTCCACCTCGAAGCCCTCACGGGTGGTGATGTGCGGCTTCTTCTCCGGCGGCGGCGGGGCGGGCAGCGGCACCTTCTTCAGCCCCCAGCGTTCCGCGGCGGCGGCGCGTGCGGCCTGCGCGGCGCGCAGCTTGGTGGCGTAGGAGTCGAGCGCGCGGGCCGGGGGCGCGTTCAGGGGCCGTTCGCCGCTCGCGGGCGGGGCCTCGCCGCGTCCGCAGCCGGGGGCGAGGGCGGCGAGGGCGAGGACGACGAGCGCGACCCGCACCCGCCCCAGGGTGCCCCGCCCCGGCCACGCACCCCGCGCCCTCTTTTCATCGTTTTGTCGTACTACTCGCATGGGCCCGGATCCTCCCAGCCCGCCGCCCTCGATCCGGTCCGACACCGCGGCCGGAGGCGCCCGGTCCACCGACTGGCCCACAATGAGCCGGTGAACGACCTCGCCCCGCTCCTCACCCCCGAAGGCCGCGCTCTGCTGGAGGAGGTGCGCGACACCGCCCCGGCGGACGAACTCGCCGTCGCCACCCGGCTGCGCCGCGAGCACCCCGCCGAGCTGGTGTCCGCGGCGCTCACCCAGGCGCGGCTGCGGCAGCGGGCGGTGGCCAAGTTCGGCGAGGAGGACGCCCGCCGGATGTTCTTCACCGCGAACGGGGTCGAGCAGTCGACGCGGGCGAGCGTGGCGGCCTACCGGGCGCGGAGGTTCGCCGGGCTCGGCGTGACCTCGGTGGCCGACCTGTGCTGCGGGATCGGCGGGGACGCCATCGCCCTGGCCCGCGCCGGGATCCGGGTGCTGGCGGTGGACCGCGACCCGCTCACCGCGGCGGCGGCACGGGCCAACGCGGAGGCCCTCGGCCTGGCAGACCTGATCGAGGTGCGGGAGGACGACGTCACCCGGGTCGACACGGCCGGGTACGACGCGGTCTTCGCCGACCCGGCCCGGCGCGGCGGCCGGGGCCGGATCTTCGACCCCGAGGCCTACTCACCCCCGCTGTCCTGGGCGATCGGGGCGGCGCGCACGGCACCGCTCGCCGCCGCGCTGAAGATCGCGCCCGGCGTCCCGCACGAGGCGGTCCCGGACGACGCCGAGGCCGAGTGGATCTCGGACGGCGGGGACGTCAAGGAGGCCGTGCTGTGGTTCGGCGCGGCGGCGGCGAAGGGCGCCTTCCGCGCCACGCTGCTGCCCGGCCCGCGCACCCTGGTCTCCCGCGGCCTGCCCGACCCGGCGGTGCGCCCGCCCGGCCGGTACCTCTACGAACCCGACGGCGCCGTCATCCGCGCCCATCTGGTCGCCGAGGTGGCCGAGGAGCTGGGCGGCGGCCTGATCGACGAGACCATCGCCTACATCACCGCCGACGAGCACCGCCCCACGCCGTACGCGACCGCCTACGAGATCACCGACCGGCTCCCCTTCAACGCCAAGAAGCTGAAGGCGCTGCTGCGGGAGCGCGGGATCGGCACCCTCACCGTCAAGAAGCGCGGCTCGGCGGTGGAACCGGAGGAACTGCGCCGCAAGGTGCTGCCCAAGCCGCACGGCAGCGAGGCCGTCACCGTGTTCCTCACCCGGGTCGCCGGGGCCCCGGCCATGCTGCTCGGCCGTCCGGCCGGCTGATCAGCCGTCAGCCGCCGCTCTCCCGCGCCCGCCCCGGCAGCTCGGCCCGCCCCGGCAGCTCGGCCCGCCCCGGCAGCTCGGCCCGCCCCGGCAGCTCGGCCCGCCCCGGCAGCTCGGCCCGCCCCGGCAGCTC
>NZ_BAAAIZ010000051.1:43717-98623 GCF_039526425.1 Streptomyces thermospinosisporus | reverse complement strand
GCAGCTCCGCTGCGCGCCGCAGCAGCAGCGCGCGCTCCCGCTCGTTGCGGGCCAGCGAGACCGCCCGCTCGAACTCCGCGCGGGCCTCCTCCGTCCGCCCCAGCCGGGCCAGCAGGTCGCCGCGCACGCTGGGCAGCAGGTGGTAGTCGCGCAGGGCGGGTTCCCCGGTGAGCGCGTCGACGAGGGGCAGCGCGGCGGCGGGCCCCTCGGCCATGGAGACGGCGACCGCGCGGTTGAGCTCGACGACCGGGGAGGGGGCGCGGGCGGCGAGCAGGCCGTAGAGGGTGGCGATGCGCGGCCAGTCGGTCTCCTCGTAGCGCCGGGCGTGGGCGTGGCAGGCGGCGATGGCGGCCTGGAGCGTGTAGGGGCCGGGGTCGCCGCCGGAGGTGGCCTCGGCGCGGGCGAGGGCGTCGACGCCGCGGGCGAGGAGCATGCGGTTCCAGCGGGTGCGCTGCTGGTCCTTCAGCAGCACCGGCTCGCCGTCCGGGCCGGTGCGGGCGGTGGCGCGCGACGCCTGGAACTCCAGCAGCGCGGTCAGGCCGTGGACCTCGGGTTCCTTCGGCATCAGCGTGGACAGGACGCGGGCCAGCCGCAGCGCGTCCTCGCACAGGGCGGGGCGCAGCCAGTCGTCGCCGGCCGTGGCGGCGTAGCCCTCGTTGAAGATCAGGTAGATGACGTCGAGGACGGAGCCGAGACGGGCCTCGCGGTCGGGGCCGTAGGGGACCTCGAAGGGGACGTTCCGGCGCGCGAGGGTGCGTTTGGCGCGCACGATCCGCTGGGCGACCGTCGGCTCGGGGACCAGGAAGGCGCGGGCGATCTCGGCCGTGGTCAGACCGCCGAGCAAACGCAGGGTGAGCGCGATCCGGGCGTCGGGCGACAGCACCGGGTGGCAGGCGGTGAAGACCAGGCGCAGCAGGTCGTCGTCGATGTCGTCCGGGTCGGCCGTCTCCTCCGGTGCGGCGGAGTCCGTCAGGTCCCGGCCGATCTCCGCGAGTTTGCGGGCGTAGGTCTCCCGGCGCCGGATCAGGTCGACGGCACGCCGCCGGGCGGTGGCCATGAGCCAGGCGCCGGGGTTGTCGGGCACGCCGTCCCCGGGCCACTGCTCCAGCGCGGCGACCAGGGCGTCCTGGGCGAGTTCCTCGGCGATGCCGACGTCGCGGACGATGCGGGCCACGCCCGCGATCACCCGCGGGGACTCCATCCGGAAGACGGTCTCGACGGTCCGCCGGGTGTCTGCGGTGGGCTGCGCTGTCACAACCCACCATCAGACACCCGTGCGGCGGAACAGGCCAGGCAGCACCGGCCGGGCGGCGGCAGCGGAATGGGCCGGCAGCGGAATCCCGGGGCGGTTCAGCCCTCCATGACCTCGCGCACCTCGCAGGTCACCGTCCAGTGCGGCTCGTGCACCTTCAGGAACCGCTTGGTCCACTCGATCGCCTCGGCCATGTCCTTGGCCTGCAGCATCGCGTATCCGCCGATGACCTCCTTGGTCTCGGTGAAGGGGCCGTCGGTGACGGAGATCCGGCCGCCCTCGTAGTGCACGCGGGTGCCCTGGGCGGTCGGGGTCAGCCCGGCGGTGTCCAGCAGGACGCCCGCCTTGGTCATCTCCTCGATCAGCTCGCCCATGCGTTCCATCAGCTCGGGGCTGGGGCCCTCGGCGGGAGCGTTGTTCTCGTCAATGCGGACGAGGGACAGGAAACGCGGCATGGTGACTCCTCGTGTCGTGCGGGCCGGGTCCCTCCCGGCCTCTCACCCCTGCGTCGAACGGCAGACGCCTGGATCGACACGCTCGCCGGAAAATTTTCCGCGCGTTCGGTGAGCACTGCTTTCCGCGCGTTCGGTGAGCACTGCTTTCCGCGCGTTCGGTGAGTGCAGCTTTTGCGCTGGGGCCGCGCGTTCGGCGAGCGTAGGCTCAGCGCCGCCTTCCACTCGTCCCCCGGGCGCCGTCGCAGGCGACCTTGCGCACCCGCGACCGAAACTTTCGCAGACCCCGTCGGCCGGCCTCAGCGGCCCGCGTCTCACGCCCCCGCCGGCGCCGCCGTACTGCTGCGCACCACCAGGCTGGTGGCCAGCTCCACGCGGGTCGCCGTCTGCTGGCCGGCGCCCTTGGCCAGGTCCAGCACCAGCTTGGCCGCCGCCTCCGCCATCTCGGTCAGCGGCTGCCGCACCGTGGTCAGCGGCGGCCCCACCCAGCGGGCCACCGGCAGATCGTCGAACCCGACCACGCTCACGTCCTCCGGGATGCGCAGCCCCAGCTCGCGGGCGGCCTCGTAGAATCCGAGCGCCTGCAGGTCGTTGCCGGCGAACACCGCGGTGGGCCGGTCCTCCCGTTGCAGCAGGGCGAGACCCTGCCTGTAGCCGGCCTCGTGGTGGAAGTCCCCGGTGAGGATCAGCGCCGGGTCGACGGGCAGGCCGGCGGTCTCCAGCGCGGCGCGGTAGCCGTCGATGCGGGCGCGGCTGCACATCATGTGCGTGGGCCCGCTGATCGCCCCGATCCTGGTGTGCCCCAGCTCGATCAGATGCCGGGTGGCGGCCAGTCCGCCCTGCCAGTTGGTGGCGCCGATGGAGGGCACGTCGGTGCCCGGGTCCCCCGCCGGGTCCATCACCACGAACGGGATGGAACGGCTGGTCAGCAGCGCCCGCCCGGCCTCGTCCAGGCCGGAGAGCACCAGGATCACGCCGTACGGGCGGCGGGCGGCGACCTGGTCGGCCCAGGTGCGGCCGGGGGTGAGCCGGCCCGCGCTCTCGGAGAGCACCACGCTCAGCCCGGCGTCCCGCGCCACGTTCTCCACGCCCCGGATGACCTCCATCGCCCAGGCGCTCTCCAGCTCGTGGAAGACCAGGTCGATCAGAGGTGAGCGGGTGGCCTCGGCGCGCCGGCGGCGGTAGCCGTGATCCCGCAGCAGCTGCTCGACCCGGCTGCGGGTGGCCGGGGCGACATCGGCGCGACCGTTGAGGACCTTCGAAACAGTCGGCGCCGAGACACCGGCCTCCCGGGCGATCTCGGCGAGCGTCGCGGTCTGGCCGCCGCGCCCTTGCGTCCGGGTTTCTGCGGGCTGCGAGGAACTCATGGCCGCGATCGTATCCCCGCAGGACCCCTTGACGAAGTCTTCGAGGCGCCATAGGTTCCCGGAACATTCGATGAATGCTTCGAAACATTCGAACCCAGTCAAGGTGAACGTTCGCGAGGAACGTTCGTGAGAGGGCCGTCCGTCCACCCGACAGGAGCTTCATGACCACCGCGCCCTGGCGTGACCCGAGCCTGCCCGCCGCCGCCCGCGTCGACGACCTGCTCTCCCGGATGACCCTGGAGGAGAAGACCGCCCAGCTGTACGGCGTGTGGGTGGGTGCCGACACGGACGGCGAGGGCGTCGCACCGCACCAGCACGACATGAGCTCCGACTACGACTGGGACGAACTGATCACCCGGGGCCTCGGCCAGATCACCCGCTCCTTCGGCACCGCCCCCGTCGACCCGGACCTGGGCGCGCAGGCGCTGGCCCGCGCCCAGCGGCAGATCGCGGCGGCCGGGCGGTTCGGCATCCCGGCGGTCGCGCACGAGGAGTGCCTGGCCGGGTTCACCGCCTGGCAGGCCACCGCCTACCCCGTGCCGCTCGCCTGGGGCGCGAGCTTCGACCCCGCCCTGGTGGAGGAGATGGCCCGCCGCATCGGCCACGACCTGCGCGCGGCCGGCGTCCACCAGGGCCTCGCGCCCGTCCTGGACGTGGTCCGCGACCCGCGCTGGGGCCGGGTGGAGGAGACCATCGGCGAGGACCCGTACCTGGTCGGCACCATCGGCACCGCCTATGTGCGCGGCCTGGAGTCGGCCGGGGTGATCGCCACGCTGAAGCACTTCGCCGGGTACGCCTCCTCGGCCGGGGCGCGGAACCTGGCGCCGGTGCGGGCGGGCGTGCGCGAGTTCGCCGACGTCACGCTCCCGCCGTTCGAGATGGCGCTGCGCGAGGGCGGGGCCCGCTCGGTGATGGCCGCCTACACCGAGACCGACGGGGTGCCCGCCTCCGCCGACCCGGGGCTGCTCACCCGGCTGCTGCGCGAGGAGTGGGGCTTCACCGGCACCGTCGTCGCCGACTACTTCGGCATCGGCTTCCTCCAGACCCTGCACCGGGTCGCGGCCGGCGACGCCGAGGCGGCGCACGCGGCCCTGCTGGCCGGCATCGACGTCGAGCTGCCCACCCTCAAGTGCTACGGCGCTCCCCTGGTGGCCGCGGTCCGCGCGGGCGAGATCCCCGAGGAACTGGTGGACCGGGCGGCCCGCCGGGTGCTGCTGCAGAAGTGCGAACTGGGCCTGCTCGACGAGGACTGGACGCCCGAGCCGACCGCTCCCCTCGACCTGGACTCCACCGGGAACCGCGCCCTGGCCCGCCGCCTCGCGGAGGAGTCGGTGGTGCTGCTGGACAACCCCGACGGGCTGCTCCCGCTCGCCCCCGAGACCCGGATCGCGGTCGTCGGCCCGCGCGCCGCCGACGCGCTGGCGATGCTGGGCTGCTACTCCTTCCCCTCCCATGTCCTCACCCACCACCCCGGTGTCCCCCTGGGCATCGACATCCCGACGGTGCTGGACGCCCTGCGCACCGAACTGCCCGGCGCCAAGGTGACGTTCGCCGAGGGCTGCGACACCTCCGGCCCGGACACCTCGGGCTTCGAGGAGGCCGTGGCGCGGGCCGCCGAGGCGGACGTGTGCGTGGCGGTGCTCGGCGACCGGGCGGGCCTGTTCGGCCGCGGCACCTCGGGCGAGGGCTGCGACGTGAGCGACCTGAGCCTGCCCGGGGTGCAGGCCGAGCTGCTGGACGCGCTGGTCGCCACGGGCGTGCCGGTGGTGCTGGTGCTGCTCACCGGGCGCCCGTACGCGCTGGGCCGCTGGGACGGGCGCCTCGGCGCGGTCGTCCAGGCCTTCTTCCCGGGCGAGGAGGGCGGCCCGGCGGTGGCGGGCGTGCTGTCCGGCCGGGTCAACCCCTCCGGCCGCCTGCCGGTCAGCGTGCCGCGCGTCCCCGGCGGGCAGCCCTGGACCTACCTCCAGCCTCCGCTGGGCCTGGCCGGCGAGGTCAGCAGCCTCGACCCGACCCCGCTGTACGCCTTCGGCCACGGCCGCTCGTACACCACGTTCGCCTGGGAGGACTTCACCGGCGGCGGCACCCCGGCCCCGATCGCGACGGACGGGGCGTACGACGTCTCGCTGACCGTCCGCAACACCGGCGACCGCGCGGGCGCCGAGGTGGTGCAGCTGTACCTCCACGACCCGGTGGCGTCGGTGACCCGCCCCGACATGCGCCTGATCGGCTACCAGCGGGTCGAGCTGGACCCGGGGGCGGCGGCCCGGGTCACCTTCCGCTTCCACGCGGACCTGGCGGCGTTCACCGACCGCACGGGCGTGCGCATCGTCGAACCGGGCGACCTGGAACTGCGCCTGGCGGCCTCCAGCGCGGACGTGCGCCACACCGCCCGGCTCACCCTCACCGGCGAGAAGCGACAGCTGGGGCCGGACCGGCGGCTGCGGTGCGAGACCGAGGTGTCGGTGCTCCCGGCAGCTCGGGCGTCCTGAAGGGCTCGGGAGTGGAGGGGGCCGGCGGAGCGGGGTGAGCCCTGGGGGTGGCCTCCGCTCCGCCGGCGCCGGACAGCGGCCGCGGCGGCACCTGCGCTCGCCTCTTCGATCTCCAGGCGGCCGGCACCGGCATCGGCATCGGCATCGGCATCGGCATCGGCATCGGCACCCTGGACATCGCCTCGCCGGGACGTTGCTCCGGCCGGGTGACATGCGAGGGGCGCCCGGAGCCCCGTGCGGCGAAGCTGACGTCATGGCACCTTCCCTGACCAGGCGGTTCACCCTGGCCAAGCGGCTTCTGACCGCCCTGCTCGTCTGGCTCGTCGTCGTCCCCGGCACGGCCGCGGTGGCCCCGGCAGGAGGTGACTCCGGTGCCCAGGACGGGCCCGCCGCCGAGGATCCGCTGCCAGGCCTTGAGCGGATCGCCCGCCCGCTGCGGGGCGTCGACCCCACGGGTCCCGTCGGCGACCTCCGCCCCTTCGGCCGTGCGATCGGCGACGCCGTGGTCGTCGGCATCGGCGAGGCCGCCCACGGCGGCCGCGACTTCGTCACCTTCCGGGACCGGGCCCTGCGGTACCTGGTCGAGGAGAAGGGCTTCCGGGCCTTCGCCCTGGAGGCCAACTGGAGTGCCGGGCTCCGCCTGGACGAGTATCTGCGCACCGGGCGCGGCGATCCGGTGCGGATCATGTCCGAGGAGTTCCAGAACGCCCATGTGCTGCTGCACAGCCAGGACTACCTGGACATGATCCGCTGGATGCGCCGGTACAACGTCGCGCACCCCGGCGACCCCGTCCGCTTCGTCGGCACCGACAGCGGCTACGCCGGGCCGGAGCTGTACGACCGGGTCGAGGAGCACGTCCGGCGGGCCCACCCCGAGCTGCTTCCGCAGGTCACCGAGCTGTACCGGGGGCTGCGGCCCACCGTGTCCGTGCACGAGTGGGTGCGCACCGCCATGGCCGCGCCCCTGGCCGAGCGGCGGGCGCGGGCCGAACGCACCGGCAAGGTCCTCGAACTGCTCCGCCCCCGCGGCTCCGCGGGGGCGGAGGACGACCACGTGTGGGCGGTGCAGCACGCCACCGCCGTCGACCAGGTGGCGCGCCTGTACGCCTTCGACTTCGCGGACCCTCAGGTCGCTCCGCAGGCCATGGCCTACCGCGACACGGTGATGGCGGAGAACACCGTGTGGTGGCACCGGCAGACCGGCCAGAAGGTGGTGGCCGGCGGACACAACAGCCACCTGTACCTGGAGAGTTCCACCCCGGATCTCCCCCTCCCCCAGGGCCAGGTGCTCCGGGAGCGGCTGGGCGACGGCTATCTGATGGTGGCCCTCTCCTTCGACCGGGGCGCCGTGCACGCCACCGAGAGGAATCTGCAGAACCCGGCCGACGAGGACGTCCGCCGCTTCGAGGTGGAGCCCGCCGCCCCCGGCACGGTCGAGCACATGCTGGACCGGGTGAGCCACGCCGACTGGTACGCGGACCTGCGCACCGCACCGCCCTCGGCCCGCGCCTGGCTGAACACCACCCTGCCCAAGCGGGAGATCGGCACCGACTACCCGCCCCCCGGCGACCAGGTCGCCCTGCTGCGGATGGCCGACCTGGTGGTGCACCTGCACGAGATCCGGCCCAGCCGCAGGCTCGACCGGGTGACGGCTCAGCAGCGCACGCCGGCACCCGGCGGCCCCGCCGACGCCGACCCGCTGCCCGCCCTGGAGGCGGCGGCCCGCCCCCTGCGCACCGTGGAACCCGAAGGCCCCTTCGCCGACCTGCGCCCGCTGGGCGAGGCGCTGGGCGACGCCCGGCTGGTGGGCATCGGACAGGCCTCCCACGGCGGCCACGAGTTCCAGGCCTTCCAGCACCGGGCGTTCCGGTACCTGGTCGCGGAGAAGGGCTTCCGCTCCCTGGTCCTGGAGGCCCCCTGGAGCACCGGGCTGCGCCTGGACGACTATCTGCGCACCGGGCGAGGCGACCCGCTCCGGATCATGTCCGAGGAACTGCACAGCGGCTATCTCTTCATGCACACCCGCGAGATCCTGGACCTGGTCCGCTGGATGCGGCAGTACAACATCGCCCACCCCGGCGACCCGCTCCGTTTCGCCGGCAACGACAGCAGCTACGCGGGCCCCCAGCTGTACGACCGGGTGGAGGAGCACGTCCGGCGGGCCCACCCCGAACTGCTCCCGCGGGTGAAGGAGCTGTACCGCGGCCTGCGGCCCGCACTGCCCGCCCTCGACTACATGCTCGCCTACATCAACGAGCCCCTGGACGTACGCCGGGAGAAGGCGAAGCGCACCGCCGAGGTCCTGGAACTGCTGCGCGCCCGCACCCCGGACGAGCGCACCGGGCGCGACCACGTGTGGGCGGTGCAGCACGCCACCGCCGTCGACCAGGTCGCCCGCCAGTACGCCTTCGACTACGACGACCCGGACGAAGCGCGCGAGGCCATGGCCTACCGCGACACGATGATGACGGACAACACCCTGTGGTGGCTGGAGCAGTCCGGCGACCGGACGGTGCTGGCCGCCAGCAACGGCCATGTGTACCTCGAGCCCTACGCGTCCGGCTACCCGGTGATCCAGGGCGGCCTGCTGCGCCGCGCCCTCGGGGACGACTACCGGGCGGTGGGCGCGGCCTTCGGCCGGGGCTCCTTCCTCGCCGCCGACCCGAGCATCGCCGACCCGAGTGACGCGGACGTGAAGACGTTCTCCTCGGGTCCGATCGCCCCCGGCTCGGTGGAGGAGACGCTGGACCGGGTCAGCCACCCCGACTGGTTCATCGACCTGCGCACCGCACCGGCCGCCGCCCGCGCCTGGCTGGGCGTCACCCGGCCCAAGCGGGAGATCGGCACGCACTGGCCCCGTCCCCCGGACCAGGTCAATGTGCTCCGCTCGGCGGACGTGCTGGTGTACGTGGACGAGACCCACCCGATCGGCCTGCTCCCGCGCGTCTGACCCGTTTCCGTTCCCGTTTCCGCCCGGCAGCGGTTCTGAGGACCCGGCGGGCGGTGCGGTTCAGCCGGTGCCCACCGACTCGAACCGCCACCGGTGCACCGCGCGGGTGATCAACGCGCTGTCCGGCTCGGGCAGTTCGGGCAGCTCCGCGTCGTACGGGGCGTCCCACCAGGTGATGACGAGGACCCGGTCCTGCGGCGCCCGGAAGGTCTCCCGGCGCAGCGGGCCGGGGTCCAGCCGCTGCGCCCGCGCCCACTGAAGCAGCTCGCCGCCCCGGCCGGGCACCGCCCGCGCCTCCCACATCAACGCGACCGTCACGAGTACGTGTTCTCCTTGCCCGTCACGAGTACAGGTTCTCCCTGCCCGTCACGGGTACAGATTCTCCGTGCTGAGCTCGTGCACATGGTCGTGGGAGTCGGCGGCGTCCCCCGGCACATGCGGGTCGGTCACCGGCAGCGAGGAGTCGGCCGACAGTTCCCAGTCGGAGGCGGGCCGGTTGCGGGCCACCATCTCGGCGCCCAGCGCGGCCACCATCGCCCCGTTGTCCGTGCACAGCTTGGGGCGCGGCACGCGCAGCCGGATGCCGGCCGCCTCGCAGCGCTCCTGGGCCAGCGCCCGCAGCCGCGAGTTGGCGGCCACCCCGCCGCCGATCATCAGATGGTCCACGCCCTCGTCCTTGCAGGCGCGCACCGCCTTGCGGGTGAGCACGTCCACCACGGCCTCCTGGAAGGAGGCCGCCACATCGCGCACCGGCACCTCCTCGCCGGCCGCCCGCTTGGCCTCGATCCAGCGGGCCACGGCCGTCTTCAGCCCGGAGAAGGAGAAGTCGTACGCCGGGTCGCGCGGCCCGGTCAGGCCGCGCGGGAAGGCGATCGCGTCCGGGTCGCCCTCCTGCGCGTACCGGTCGATGACGGGGCCGCCGGGGAAGCCGAGGTTGAGCACCCGGGCGATCTTGTCGAAGGCCTCGCCGGCCGCGTCGTCGATGGTGGCGCCCATCGGCCGGACGTCGGTGGTGATGTCGCCGGACAGCAGCAGCGAGGAGTGCCCGCCCGAGACCAGCAGCGCCATGGTCGGCTCGGGCAGCGGACCGTGCTCGAGCTGATCGACGCAGATGTGCGAGGCGAGGTGGTTGACGCCGTACAGGGGCTTGCCTAGGGCGTAGGCGAACGCCTTCGCCGCCGAGACGCCGACCAGCAGCGCACCGGCGAGCCCCGGGCCGGCGGTGACGGCGATGCCGTCCAGGTCGCGCGCGCTCACCCCGGCCTCCTTCAGCGCGCGTTCGATCGTCGGCACCATCGCCTCCAGGTGCGCCCGCGACGCCACCTCGGGGACGACACCGCCGAAGCGGGCGTGCTCGTCGACGCTGGAGGCGACCGCGTCCGCCAGCAGCGTGGTGCCGCGGACGATGCCGACGCCGGTCTCGTCGCAGGAGGTCTCGATCCCCAGGACCAGGGGTTCGTCAGCCATTGATCTCGGTTCCTTGTACGCCGTTCACCGGAGGTCCGGTGGGACAGAGGTGGAAGGGTCGGACAGGCGCATCACCAGCGCGTCCACATTGCCCGGCTGGTAGTAGCCGCGCCGGACGGCGATGACCTCGAAGCCGAAGCGCTCGTAGAGCTTCTGGGCGCGGACGTTGTCGATCCGGCACTCCAGCATCACCTCCGAGCACTCGAAGGCGGTCGCCGCCCGCAGCAGCTCGGTCAGCAGCCGCGAGCCGAGGCCGGTGCCCCAGTGGTCGCGGGTGACCGCGATGGTCTGGATGTCGCCCTGCCCGCCGGAGGCGGCCAGCCCCGCGTAGCCGACGATCCGGTCGCCCTCCTGGGCCACGACATAGCGGCGGGTCGCCCCGGGGCCGCGGGAGTGGGCCAGCTCGGACCAGAACATCCCCCGGGACCAGGCGTCCTCGGGGAACAGCTCCCGTTCCAGCTCCAGCACGGGTTCGATGTCCCACCAGCGCATCTCGCGCAGCACGACGGTGTCGGTTCCGGTCACTTGGGGGTGACCACCTTGTAGTTCTTGGGGACCTGGGCGTCGGGCCGCCGCAGATACAGCGGCCTCGGTGCGGGCAGCTCCTCACCGGCGGCCAGCCGCTCGGCGGCGAGCCGGGCCAGGGCGGCCGCGGACACGTGCTCGGGCTCGCGCGCCCTGGGGAAGGTCTCCGGATACAGCAGCGCCCCCGCGCCGACCGCGGGCAGGTCCCTGACCTGCTCGGCGATGTCGGCGGGCCGGTCGACGGCCGGGCCGGTGACCCGGGTGCGGGAGTCCGCGTAGCGGGCCCAGTAGACCTCCTTGCGGCGGGCGTCGGTCGCCACGACGAAGGGCCCCGGCAGGTCGGCCGCGTAGGCCAGCCCGTCCAGCGTGCACACACCGTGCACGGGGACGCCGAGCGCGAACCCGAAGGTGTCCGCGGTCATCAGGCCGACGCGCAGGCCCGTGTAGGGCCCCGGCCCGATGCCGACGACGATGCCGGTGACGGCGTCCAGCTTGCGGCCGGCGTCGGCGAGGACCCGGTCGACGGCCGGGAGCAGCAGTTCACCGTGCCGGCGGGCGTCCACCTGGCTCGACGAGGCGATGATGTCGTCGCCGTCGTGCAGGGCGACCGTGATGGCAGGGGTGGCGGTATCCAGAGCGAGCAAGAGCACGCAAACAGCCTACGGCTCCCGCGCCTTCGCCACGGCCGCACGGTCCGGCCGGTCACAGGCTGCTACCGTCCGGAACACGTGCGTACAGGACGGGTCAAAGCGGTACGGACAGGACAGAGGTGACGACGGTGGCAGGCACCAGCTCGGCGATCGTGGCGGGGCTGACCGCGGCGGCGCTCGCGACGGTCGGCTACCTCGGTCACCAGGCGGCGGAGAACATCCCCGCCGGCCTGCGCGCCGCAGCGCAGCCGGGCACCGCGCAGTCCGCGCCCAGGACGCCCGGCCAGAAGGGGAACGCCCAGGCCCTTCCCGCCCGCTCCGGTCAGGGCACGCGGGTGGTGTACTCCCTGGACGCGGACCGGGTGTGGCTGGTCGAGGGGGGCGGCCGGATCCGGCGCAGCTTCTCCGTCCACCCCTCCACAGTGGACCCGTCGCCGGGCACCTACCGGGTCACCTCCCGCTCCAAGCGGGTCACCGGTTCGGACGGCGTTCCCGTCGAGCACGTGGTGTGCTTCGCCACTGTCGACGGCACGGTGATCGGCTTCAGCGCGGCACTCGACGGCTCCGTGCCGCAGCTCGACCCGGAGATCCGCACCGGCGGAGTGCGGGAGACGCGGGCGGACGGGGCGGCGATGTGGAGGTTCGCGACGATCGGCCGGAAGGTCGTGGTGGCGCCGTAGGGACCGCCCGCCCGTCCTCGGCCCGGGGTGCTGTCGCTCGACCTCGGCCCGTGGTGTTGTCGCCCCGTCCTCGGCCCGGGTGCCGTCGCCCCGTCCTCGGCCCGGGTGCCGTCGCTCGTCCTCGGCCCGGGTGCTGTCGCCCCGTCCTCGGCCCGGGTGCCGTCGCTCGTCCTCGGCCCGGGTGCTGTCGCCCCGTCCTCGGCCCGTGGTGTTGTCGCCCCGTCCTCGGCCCGGGTGCTGTCGCCCCGTCCTCGGCCCGGGTGCCGTCGCTCGTCCTCGGCCCGGGTGCCGTCGCTCGTCCTCGGCCCGGGTGCTGTCGCCCCGTCCTCGGCCCGGGTGCTGTCGCCCCGTCCTCGGCCCGGGTGCTGTCGCTCGTCCTCGGCCCGGGGTGCCGTCGTCCGTCCGGTCAGCCGAGGCGGCGCACGGGGTCGCCCGTGCAGTCAGCCGAGACGGCGGAGGGGGTCGTCGGTCCGGTCAGCCGAGACGGCGCACGGGGGTCGCCGGTCCGGTCAGCCGAGACGGCGCACGGGGTCGCCGGTCCGGTCAGCCGAGACGGCGCACTGGATGGCCCGTGCAGTCAGCCGAGACGGCGCACGGGATCGCCCGCGCGGTCAGCCCAGGCGGCGCACCGGGTCGCCTGCGAGGAACGCCTGGATGTCCTCCACGGCGTGGCGGTAGTACGTCGTGTAGTTGGCCTGGGTGACATAGCCGATGTGCGGCGTGGCGAGCAGCCGCGGCGCGGTCCGCATCGGATGGTCCGCCGGCAGCGGTTCGACATCGAACACATCGAGGCCGGCGCCCGCGATCCGGCCCTCGTGCAGCGCGGCCAGCAGCGCCCCCTGGTCGACGATGGCGGCGCGGGAGGTGTTGACCAGGTAGGCGGTGGGCTTCAGCAGGGCCAGTTCGGCCGGGCCGAGCAGGCCCCGGGTGCGGTCGCTGAGCTTGAGATGGATGGTCAGGAAGTCGCTGCCGCTCAGCAAGTCCTTGAGGGAGGGCGCCAGTTCCACGCCCACCTCGTCGGCGCGCTCCTTCGTGAGGTTCTGGCTCCAGGCGCTCACCCGCATCCCGAAGGCCAGGCCGACCTGGGCCACCCGGCCGCCGATCCGGCCCAGGCCCAGCACCCCGAGCCGGCGGCCGTGCAGATCGGCGCCGACGGTGGACTGCCAGGGGCCGCCCGCGCGCAGCGCGTGGTTCTCGGTGACGAGGTTGCGGGCGAGGCCCAGCAGGAGCGCCCAGGTCAGCTCGACGGGCGGGGTGGAGGAGCTGGCGGTGCCGCACACCGTCACCCCGTTGCGCTCGGCGGCCGCGAAGTCGATGGCCGAGTTGCGCATGCCGGAGGCGACGAGCAGTTTCAGGCGGGGCAGACGGCCCAGCAGCGTGCCCGGGAACGGCACCCGTTCACGCAGGGTCACCACGATGTCGAAGCCGGCCAGCCGCTCGGCGAGCTCGTCCTCGTCGGCGATGTGCTCGCGGAAGGTGACGACGTCGACGCGGTCCTCGATGACGCTCCAGTCGGCCGAGCGCAGGGCGGCGTCCTGGAAGTCGTCGAGCACGGCACAGCGCAGACGAGGGTGCGGGGAAACGTTCATGCGGCCTCGCGGCGGTCCCTGAGCGGTCCGGCGAGGTGCGGCTTCGGCGCGGGCGCCGGCGGCGCGGTGGAGATCGTGGCCGCGGCCGCGCAGGCGGCGAGCAGATCACGCATGGACACCCCGGAAACCGGCTTCGGCTGCGCCGTGGTCCGGCGTTCGCTCTCGGTGGCCGACATGGACGACTCCTGGGGGCCGGGGGGCGGAAAGCAGTCAGGAACTCGGTACTCAGGGGACAACTGAGCACGTACTTAGGTACACCTAACTACGTGCTGGATACCATGTGACCACGCCCGACGGCCCGAGCGCAACATTTTCCCGACGCCTTGTCGGAATCTTCCGTCCTACGCGCAGGCGCTCCAGGAGGAGCTGCGGGTTGGCAGGTCTTCCGCGTCTTCCGCCCTACGCCGACAGCACGCTCAGGTCCGTCTCCGCCCAGCGCTCGCCCAGGCCGGTGAGGGTCACGTGCCGCACCTCGTCGGTGGTGTCGCCGACGGCGCGGTGGATCACGACCTGCAGCCGGTCGTCGGTCAGCTCCTCGACCTTGCCCTCGCCCCACTCCACGACGACCACCGACTCGGGCAGCGAGACGTCGAGGTCGAGGTCCTCCATCTCGTCCAGGCCCCCGGAGAGCCGGTAGGCGTCCACATGGACCAGCGGCGGGCCGTCGCCCAGGGACGGGTGGACCCGGGCGATCACGAATGTCGGCGAGGTGACCGCGCCCCGCACCCCGAGCCCCTCGCCGAGCCCCCGGGTCAGGGTGGTCTTGCCTGCGCCGAGCTCACCGCTGAGCATCACCAGGTCACCGGCGCGCAGCAGCTTGGCGAGGGTGCGGCCCAGCTCCCGCATCCGGTCGGCCGAGGTGACCGTCAGCTCGACGGTCTGCCCGGCCTGCGCGGACCGGCCGGACTGCCCGGACTGCCCGGACGATTCGGACGGCTCGGACGTCCCGGACGGCTGGTCCGGTGCGGGCTGATCGGTGGGCCGGCCGGAGGGCCGGCTGGAGGGCTCGTGCTCAGCCGGGTTGTGCCGTGCTGCTGGTGCTTCCATAGCCACCCACGGTAGCCCCTGCGGGCACCGCTCCCGCGCGCGTGAGCAGGTCGGCGAGACGGTCGGTGACGACCTCCGGGTGCTCCAGCATCACCAGGTGCCCGGCGTCCGGGACCAGCACCAGCTCGGCGTCCGGCAGCGCACCGGCGATCGCCTCGCTGTGCTCGCTGGGGGTGACCAGGTCCTCCACCCCGGCCAGCACCAGCACCGGCAGATTCGCGAAGTGGGCGAGCGCCTCGGTCTTGTCGTGGTCGTTGAACGCCGGGTAGTACTCGGCGACCACGTCGATCGGCGTCGACTCGATCATCCGCTCGGCGAACCGGGCGATCGCCGGGTCCACGTCCCGGGAGGCGAACGAGTACCGCTTGATGATCCCGGCGAACAGATCCGCCGTCGCGCGGCGCCCCTTCTCCACCAGCTCGGCCCGCTGACCCAGCGCCTTCAGCACCCCCGGCAGCACCCGCCGCACCGCGTTGACCCCGGCCACCGGAAGCCCGAAGTTCACCTCGCCGAGCCGCCCCGACGACGTGCCGACCAGGGCCACTCCGACGACCCGCTCACGGATCAGCTCCGGGTACTGGTCGGCCAGCGCCATCACCGTCATGCCGCCCATCGAGTGCCCCACCAGCACCAGCGGCCCCTCGGGCGCGGCGGCGTCGATCACGGTCTTCAGATCACGCCCCAGCTGCTCGATGGTGACCGGCTCGCCCCGCTCCAGCTGGGCGGCGCCCCGCGCGGAACGCCCGTGGCTGCGCTGGTCCCAATGCACGGTCCGTACGACACCCCGCAGCGCGGCCCGCTGGAAGTGCCAGGAGTCCTGGTTGAGGCAGTAGCCGTGGCTGAAGACGACGGTGACGGGCGCCGGCGGCTTGCGGCCGAACAGCCGGCGCCGGCGGGCGGGGCCCGCCTCCTGCGCGGGGTCGACGTCGTCGACCTCGTAGTACAGCTCGGTGCCGTCCTCGGCGTACGCCCGGCCGGGCGTGCCGCGCAGCGTGCCGTACGGGCCCGCCGAGTCGAGCACCAGCCGGGCCTTGCGGCGCATGCCCCGGCCGACGGTCATCCGCTCGATGGCGACGCCGGCGGCGGCGCCGGTGGCGAGCACGCCTATCGCGACGCCCGCGACGCCGGTCGCCCGGCGCCAGCCCCCGGACGCCCCGGCGGCGGAGGCGACGGCCGCGGTGGCGGCGCTCGCGGCGGCCCCCGCACTGCTCTCGGTCACGTACCGCTCCTCTTCACCGGCTGCTGCTCACGGGGTGGGCCCGCCGGGCCCGTCTCCGCATCACTCGTCTGTGCATCGCTTACCCGCCCCGCTCCTTATTCACAGCGACGCGTTTCACAGCGGGGACGTTCACAGGACGCGTTGAATGCCGCACGCCCGACCCACTCAGATACACGCCCGCCACTCAGATATCCGACCCACTCACGTGTCCGACGCGCTCACGCAGACCCATTCACGTCCATTCACGACGCGCTCACGCAGACCCATTCAGATAGACGCGCGGGACGCGTGGTCCGATCCGGGTGACGATCTCGTACGCGATGGTGCCGGCGGCCTGCGCCCAGTCCTCGGCGGTGGGCTCGCCCCGGTCGCCGGGCCCGAACAGCACCGCCTCCGTCCCCTCCGGCGGCGCGTCCCCGCCCAGGTCGACCACGAACTGATCCATGGCGACCCGCCCCGCGACCGTGCGCCACTTGCCCTCGACCAGCACCGGGCCGGTGGAGGAGGCGTGCCGGGGGATGCCGTCCGCGTAGCCGAGGGGAACGAGGCCCAGCGTCGTCGGGCCCGGCGTGACGTAGTGGTGCCCGTAGCTGACGCCATGTCCGCCCGGGACCCGCTTGACCAGCGCCAGCGAGGCGGACACCGTCATCACAGGACGCAGTCCGAAGTCCGCGGAGCTGCCCAGCTCGGGGCTCGGCGAGACGCCGTACAGCGCGATGCCCGGCCGGACCAGGTCGAAGTGGCTCTCGGGGAGAGTGAGGGTGGCCGGCGAGTTGGCGATGTGCCGCACCTCGGGCCGGGCGCCCTGCGCCTCGGCGTACGCCACCATCTCCCGGAAGCGGGAGAGCTGGGCGGCGATGGAGGGATGCCCGGGCTCGTCGGCGCAGGCGAAGTGGGACCACAGCCCGGCGATCCGCACCAGCCCCTCACGCTCGGCCCGCAGCGCGGCGCCGACCAGCTCGGCCCAGTCCTCGGGCTGACAGCCGCTGCGCCCGAGTCCCGTGTCCGCCTTGAGGTGCACCAGCGCCGGCCTCCCGGCGGCACGGGCGGCCCGGGTGACCTCCGTCAGCGCCCACAGCCCGCTCACCGACACGTCGAGGCCGGCCTCGACCGCCTCCCGCCAGGGCCCTCCGGGCGTCCACAGCCAGCACATGATGCGCACATCGGCCGGCAGCCCGGCCTCCGGCGCGCGCAGGGCCAGCGCCTCCTGGGGCGTGGCGGTACCCAGCCAGGTCGCCCCGGCCTCGACAGCCGCCCTGGCGCAGGCGAGCGCCCCGTGCCCGTACGCATCCGCCTTGACCACGGCCATCAGGGCAGCACCGGGCGCCAGCTCGCGCAGCCGGCGCACATTGCCCCGCAAGGCGTCCAGATCGATCTCGGCACGGGCGCGCAGGGTGCCGGCCCGCTGGGCTTCTGTCTCACTCATGGTTGGGTCAGTGTCTCAGAGGGGGCGGGCGAGGGCTGTGACGGCTTTCTCGGTGGTGTCCCGCCCTCTCCGTAGGGGACGCATGAGGCAAACCGGATGGTTTCCGGCGCCCTGGGCCTGTCGTCCTGGACCAGCCGGCGGACGCGGGCGCCAGCACGCGCATCTGCAGCGTTGCCGTCGGTTGCCGATTCCCCCATGCTCGACTGCGCTCGCGCGGGAGGGACCCCATCGCATAGGCGCCCTCGTCCGCCTTGCAGCTGCACGCACCGGACCGGGCTTGCAGCTGCATTCACCGGGCCCCGGACCCCGCTCACCGGCGCCGACACGCGTCGGCCATTCCCGCGGGCTGATGTGAACGAAAAGCCCTAGACACCCACCTCCCGCACGACGTCCCGCCACGCCCTCGGAATCGCCGACGCCACGTCATGCGCCCCGACCGGCGCCGCACCTCCACCCGGCCCCGTCTCCGCCCCCGCCGCGAAGCGCCCCGCCAGGCCATGCAGATACGCCCCCACGCTCCCCGCATCCCGCGCCGACAACCCGGCCGCCAGCAGGGATCCCGCAAGCCCGGACAGCACGTCCCCGCTCCCGGCCGTCGCCAGCCACGAGGTCCCCGTCGGATTCACCCGCACGGGCCCACCCCCCGGCTCCGCCACCAGCGTCGTAGAACCCTTCAGCAGCACCGTCGCCCCGTACCGCTCCGCCAGTTCCCTTGCCGCCGCCAGCCGTGCGCTCTCGACCTCCTCCCGCTCGACCCCGAGCAGCGCGGCGGCCTCCCCCGCGTGCGGGGTCATCAGCGTCGGCGCCCTCCGTGCCCGCACCGCCGCCGCATCCGTCAGCCGCAGCCCGTCCGCGTCGATCAGCACCGGCACGTCCGCCGCCAGCACCTCCCCCACCGTCGCCGCGTCGTCCCCGGCGCCCGGCCCGGTCACCCACGCCTGCACCCGCCCCGCGTGCTTGGGCCCCCGGTCCGACACCAGCGTCTCGGGGAACCGGGCGATCACGGCGCTCCCCGCAGGCCCGACGTACCGCACGGCCC
This sequence comes from Streptomyces thermospinosisporus, assembly GCF_039526425.1. Taxonomy (NCBI): domain Bacteria; kingdom Bacillati; phylum Actinomycetota; class Actinomycetes; order Kitasatosporales; family Streptomycetaceae; genus Streptomyces; species Streptomyces thermospinosisporus. Next base: position 80,471 of record NZ_BAAAIZ010000051.1, on the reverse strand, counting down.
CGGCCCCGCCCCGCAGCGCACCCGCCACCGCGAGCACGGCGGCACCCGGGTACCGCGCGGACCCGGCGGCGATCCCCACGACCCCCCGCCGGTACTTGTCGCTCTCGGCCCGAGGAACCGGCAGCAGCCGCGCCACGTCCGCATGCTGCAGGGCCTCCAGCTCGGCCTGCTCCTCCGCGAGTTCGAGCCCGATGTCGACCAGCCGCACCAGCCCCGCGTACTCCCGCGCGGGGTCGATCAGCAGCCCCGGCTTGTGCGTCCCGAACGTCACCGTGAGATCCGCCCGCAGGGCGACCCCGCGCACCTCCCCGGTGTCGACGTCCACACCGCTCGGCACATCCACCGCCACCACCACGGCCCGCGACCGCTCGGCCGCGGCGGCCAAGGGCACCGCATGCGGGCGCAGTCCGCCCTTCCCGCCGATCCCGACGATCCCGTCCACCACGAGATCGGCCCGCTCGATCAGCTCCTCGGCCCCGTCCGTCCCCACGGCCCGGCCACCCGCCCGGCGCAACGCCGCGAGCCCACCGGCGTGCACCCGCTCCGGTGACAGCAGCACCGCGCTCACCCCGGCGCCCCGCCTCGCCAGCCGGGCACCGGCGTACAGGGCGTCCCCGCCGTTGTCCCCGCTGCCGACCAGCAGCACGACCCGGCTGCCGTAGACCCGCCCCAGCACATCCGCACAGGCGGCGGCCAGCCCGGCCGCGGCACGCTGCATCAGCGCGCCCTCCGGCAGCCGCGCCATCAGTTCCCGCTCCGCCGCCCTGACCTTCTCCACGCTGTACGCAGTACGCATGCGTCCGAGTCTCCCGCAGGCACAACCCGGGCGCCCGCCCACGCAGCCAAAGTCAGCGACGCCGATTCCGCATCAGCCGCACGAACGCGAACACGACCGCGAGCGTGGCGGCGACGGCCAACATGGCCTGCCCCCACACCGGCAGATCCACCCCGGCCCCGGGAAACCCCAGCGTCACCATGCCCCTCACTCCCTCTCCCCCTCCTCCCTCTCACCCCTCCGCGATCACGACCGCCGACGCGACACCGGCGTCATGACTGAGCGACACATGCCATGACCGCACGCCCAGTTCGGCGGCCCTCGCCGCCACGGTCCCCTTCACCCGCAGCCGGGGTTGCCCGCTGTCCTCGACGTACACCTCGGCATCGGTCCAGTACATCCCCGACGGCGCCCCCAGCGCCTTCGCCAGCGCCTCCTTCGCAGCGAACCGCGCAGCCAGCGAGGCAACCCCCCGCCGCTCCCCACTCGGCAGCAGCAACTCACTCTCGAGAAACAGCCGCTGAGCCAGCCCGGGCGTCCGCTCCAGAGACGCCGCAAACCGATCGATCTCAGCTACGTCGATCCCGACGCCGATGATGCTCATGGGGGCACCTTACGGTCCGGGGCCCGCATGCCCCGTGCGACCGGAGCCCGAGCCGTACGCGGGCGTGGCGCGGAGAAACCAGTGAACGAAGAAGCCTGCGAGCCGTCACACCGCCACGAGCCGCACGCGGTCGCCGCACAGCTTGCTCATGTCGTCGGCATCGGAGGTGACCATGATGACGGGGCGGTGCTGCCGCAGCGCCGCCTCGGCGACGACCGCGTCGATGGCGTACTTGTGCCCGTGCAGTCCGGCCTCCCGCAGCAGCTTGGAGGCAGCCTTGGCTTCCTCTTCCCCCACCGGGACGACGCGCAGGCCGGAGAGCAACCAGGTCAGGCGCGATGTGTTCGTGCGGGTGTGGATGGCCTCGACAAGGGTGAGCGCACTGATCACGACCTCCATGCCGCGTGTGCGCGCCTCGGCGACCAGCGCGACCACCTGCTCGTCATCGGCGAGCAGCTTCGACAGTCCTTCGCAGTCGAGGATCAGCGTCCCGACATGGCTCAGCCTGCGGCGGGCCACTCGGTCTCCTCGGCGAACACCTCGTCGAAGACCTCCCGCGCCCGCCGGCGTGCCTGCTCCGAGACGGGGCCCTTACGGCTCTCGTAGTCCGCGAGGTACTCGTCCAGCACCTGGCCGCGCAGCTCGCGCTCGACCGCTGCCGCGATGAAGGAGGAGAACTCCCGCTTGCCGACCCGTTCCCGGATCGCCTCCGCGGTCCCCTCCGGCAGTGACAGGCTCACCCGCGTCGCGGGCCCTTCACCGATGCCGTACGTCGTCCCGTCCATGGGTACCATTTTGTCAAACGAGTAGGAAACACGCCACGGCAGACGGCCGACGCCTCACTCCACCGTCACCGACTTAGCCAGATTCCGCGGCTGGTCCACCTCGTTCCCCCGGGCCGTCGCCAGCTCGCAGGCGAAGACCTGCAGAGGCACCGTTGCCACCAGGGGCTGCAGCAGTACGGGGGTGGCCGGGATGCGGACCAGGTGGTCGGCGTAGGGGACGACCGCCTCGTCGCCCTCCTCCGCGATGACGATGGTCCGCGCGCCGCGGGCCCGGATCTCCTGGATATTGGAGACGATCTTGTCGTGCAGGACGGAACGACCGCGGGGCGACGGCACGACGACCACGACCGGCAGGTCCTGCTCGATCAGTGCGATGGGCCCGTGCTTCAGCTCGCCCGCCGCGAAGCCCTCCGCGTGCATGTAGGCGAGTTCCTTCAGCTTCAGGGCGCCCTCCAGGGCCACGGGATATCCGACGTGCCGGCCGAGGAAGAGGACGGTGTTCTTCCCGGCCAGGGACCGGGCCAGCTCCCGCACCGGTCCCATCGTCTCCAGCACCCGCTCCACGGCCCCGGAGATGGAGGCCAGGTCGCGCACCACGGCCCGGATCTCGTCCGCCCACTTGGTGCCCCGCACCTGCGCCAGATACAGGGCGACGAGGTAGCAGGCGATCAGCTGTGTCAGGAACGCCTTCGTGGAGGCGACCGCGATCTCCGGACCGGCGTGGGTGTACAGCACCGCGTCCGACTCCCGCGGGATGGTCGAGCCGTTGGTGTTGCAGATGGCCAGCACATGGGCGCCCTGCTCGCGGGCGTGCCGCAGCGCCATCAGCGTGTCCATGGTCTCGCCGGACTGGGAGATGGCGACGACCAGGGTCTGCTGGTCGAGGATCGGGTCCCGGTAGCGGAACTCGCTCGCCAGCTCCACCTCGCAGGGGATCCGCGTCCAGTGCTCGATGGCGTACTTGGCGATCAGCCCGGCGTGGAAGGCCGTACCGCACGCCACGATGACGACCTTGTCGACCTCGCGCAGCACACCGTCGGGGATCCGCACCTCGTCCAGCGACAGCGTGCCGGAGCCGTCGATCCGCCCCAGCAGCGTGTCGGCGACAGCCTTCGGCTGCTCGGCGATCTCCTTGAGCATGAAGTAGTCGTAGCCGCCCTTCTCGGCGGCGGAGGCGTCCCAGTCGACGTGGTACGCGTTCACCTCGGCGGGGCTGCCGTCGAAGCAGGTGACCGTCACCGAGTCCCGGCGCAGCTCCACCACCTGGTCCTGGCCCAGTTCGATCGCGGACCGGGTGTGCGCGATGAACGCGGCGACGTCCGAGGCGAGGAACGACTCGCCCTCGCCGATGCCCACGACCAGCGGCGAGTTGCGCCGCGCGCCCACCACGACGTCCGGCTCGTCGGCGTGCACGGCGACCAGGGTGAACGCCCCCTCCAGCCGCCGGCACACCAGCCGCATCGCCTCGCCGAGGTCGGCGCAGGAGGAGAACTCCTCGGCGAGCAGGTGGGCGACGGCCTCGGTGTCCGTCTCGGAGGTCAATTCGTGGCCGCGTTCGGTGAGTTCGGCGCGCAGCGCGGCGAAGTTCTCGATGATGCCGTTGTGGACCACGGCGACCCGGCCGGCGTTGTCGAGGTGCGGGTGGGCGTTGGTGTCGGTCGGCCCGCCGTGGGTGGCCCACCTGGTGTGCCCGATCCCGGTCGTGCCCGTGGGCAGTGGCCGTTCGCTCAGCTCCTTCTCCAGGTTGACCAGTTTCCCGGCCCGCTTGGCGGTGGCCAGCCCGCCATCCGCGAGGACGGCCACGCCCGCCGAGTCGTACCCCCGGTACTCCAGCCGCTTCAGCCCGGCGGTCACCACGTCGAGCGCCGACTGCGAACCCACGTAACCCACGATTCCGCACATGCAGGGCACCCTATGGTCCGTCAGCCGCCGAAATCGGCCGCCGCCTGCCCGAAATCGGAAATTCCCACTACCGTACGAACGACCGACCGGCCGGCCCTCACTGTGTCTCGGCCGGGGGGCTAGCCTCGGCCGCCATGAACCACCGTCGGCGCAAGAAGCTCACCCGGCGTCTCCTCGACGCCATCGTCGTGGGCGACACGGCCGGGGTGCGCGCGGCGCTGCGGGCCGGCGCCGACCCGGAGCACCCCGACAGCGAGGGCGCGACCCCGCTCTACCTGGCCTCCGTGAGCGGTCACGCGGAGATCGCCCGACTGCTGCTGAACGCAGGTGCCCGGCCCGACACCGAGAGCGGCGGGACCGGCTCCGAGGGCACGCCGTTGTGCGCGGCCGCGTGCTGGGGACACATCGGCGCCGTACGCGAACTGCTCGCGCACGGCGCCGACCCGGACCTCCGCGAGGACCAGGGCACCGGCCGCACCGCCCTGGAGTGGGCCCGGGAGGGCGGGCACACCGAGACGGTGGAGCTTCTTGTCACGGCCATCGGAGCGGGGACCGAGGCGGCGGGGGCCGAGGCGGCACCCGGCAGCAGCGCGGGCCGCACACCCGGCAAGTCCCCGTGACGACCGCGTGCTCCCCCGCCCCATGAGGGGGCGTCAGCTTGTCCGCCCCATGAGGGGGCGTCAGCTTGTCCGCCCCGTGGGAGCGTCAGCCGAGCTTGGCCACCTGCGCGTTCACCACGTCCGCCGGCACCTCGAAGTCCTTGCCCTCGGCCATCGCGGCCAGGTTCACGACGCTGAAGGTCACCAGGGTCGAGCCCTTGCGGACGGCGACGACCTTGTTCGGGGCCTTGAGGCCCCCGTCGGCCACCAAGGTGAGAGTGATGGCCGCACTCTCGTCGCCGCCCTTCGGCGCGGCGGTCGTGGCGACCTCGGCGATCTCCATCTTCTCGCCGGTCGTGGTGGCCTTGTAGCCACCGGCGCACTTCTCGGCCGCGGTGCTCAGGTCCTTCATGGCCTTCTCCGCGCCGCCGTCCTCGTACGAGGCGAGGGTGATCAGCATCTTCGAGACGTCGAAGGCCGCCTTCACCGCCTCCTCGGGGTCGGTGCCCGCGGCAGGCTTCTTCGGCTCGCCGGTCCAGGACCGCTTCGTCGTCGCCGCCGGCTCGCCCTGTGCGACACCCGCCTGCGCACGGGCCAGCGGCAGGCAGGCCTCGTCGTCGGTCTTCACCTGGTCCGCGGCGATGTCGTCCCGCGCCGGGACCTTGGTGGCGACCTTGCCCTCCTTGACGTCCGACTGCGCCAGCGCGACCTTCTCCAGCTCGGCGGCGGTCAGCGCCTTCGCCGCGGGCGCGGCCGCCGCGGCCGACTCGGAGGCGCCCTTGCCCTCGTCGGCCTTGCCCCCGTCGCCACCGCAGGCGGTGACCAGCAGAGCGAGGGCGGCGGCGGAGGCGGCCAGGGCGGTACGGCGGACGGAAGTGGGCTTCACTGTGGACTCTCTCTTCAACACTGCGGAGGACTCCGCACGACTGTGCGCGCACCCTACGCACAGATTCCTCACAGCTGATCAGGAGAGAGACCACCCGGTATGTGAACGTAACACCGGCGTGATCTTGAAACCGGTCCGCGCACCGCCTGTGCACCGCCCTCCCACCGCCTGCGGACCGTCGACTCTCGGCCGACTTTCACCGGCCGACGACCACTGCATCCACGGCTCGGTCACGAAATCTTCACAGGTGCCCGTTGGTCTGCGAAGGGATGGTGAACCGAGGCAACTGTCGCTCAGGGGAAAGGATCGCGCCGCCCGCCCTGCGCTCGGCCGGCATTTCCCCTTCCCTCCCCCTCGAGTCGATGCCTACAGTTTCGCCGCGCCTGAACGGATCTGACCACTCCGTTCATGTGCTCATCGATCAGCGACCGGGGGAACAGCGTCGCTACGGGGAAGGGTGCGCGGGCATGCCGGCCGAGAAGGCACCGGCATGCCGCGCACCGGGTCAGCCCCTCCGCCCCTGACCACGGCGGCACAGCGGCACCCCCCACACCGACACCGCTTCACGCGTGCGCGAGTGCGTGCACATACGCGTGGGCGGTTTCCGGGGTCGCCTCCACCCCCGACCAAGGGGGAAGTCCCTTTGCGCCTCGCAGCAACCAGACTTGGCAGAGGCACGCCAAGTCGGCGCGGAGCGGCGGGCCGCCCGCGGTTCCCGCACCGCCCGCGCCGTCGCCACAGACCACTGTCCCGCTTCCTGCCGATCGCCCTGGCCGCCGCCGCCGTCGCCGGTCTGACCTCTCCAGCGGATCCCCGTGATCCCGGGCCGCGCGCCGACGCCGACCCGGCGGCTGACTCGTACGACTGGTACGAGGTCACGGCCGCCGAACAGCTGCGGCAGGACCAGTGCCCAGCAGGGTGCGCCGCGCGGGCGGGGCCTGCTCGTCGGGCAGCAGAAGGCCCAGGTCACCCAGGGTGCCGCGGCCGCGCTGGAGGCCATGGTCAAGGCCGGTGAGACGGCCGAGGCCGCCACGCGTGCGTCCGCCGGTGACGGCGAGACCATCATGCAGCGCGCCCTGGCCCAGGCGGCCCAGGCCAAGGCGGAGTTCCCCAAGAAGGCCGCGCACGCCGCCGAGTTGCAGGCCAAGGCCGCCGCGGACGCGGCCAAGGTGCACCGGAACAACGCCAAGAAGGACAAGGAGACGGCGGAGGGCAAACTCGCCGAGGCCGTGAAGGCCGAGGGCGAGGCCAAGGCCGCCGCCGCCACCGCGCACGCCAAGCGGCTGTCCGCCGAGGCCGAGGAGAAAACGGCCAAGGCGGAGAAGGAGAAGGCCGCCGCCAAGCAGGCCGACGCGGCCGAGCACCGGAAGAACGCCGAGGCCCAGGCCACGCGGGCGCAGAGCGCCAAGGAGAAGGCCGAGGAGGCGGAGAGCACGGCCGTGGCCGAGCGGAACGCCGCGGTCAAGGCGCGTGACAAGGCGCGCAAGCTGCGCGACGACGCATGGGACGCGGAGCAGAAGGCGGATGCCGCCCGCGTCAAGGCCGACGCGAAGGAGGCCTACGCCCAGGCGCACGAATCCAGCGACAACGCACAGCAGGCCAGGGCGGCGGCCGACCAGGCGGCCGACCAGGCGGCCGAGCACGCCGATGACGCCGAGACCGCCGCCAAGAAGGCGCGGTCGGAGGCCGATGCGGCGACGAAGGCGGCAGCCGAGGCCGACGCCGCGGCGACGCGCGCGGAGGCCGCGGCCGAACGGGCCCGCGCCCACGCGGACGCGGCGAAGGCGGCGAAGCTGAAGGCGGACGCCGCGGTGAAGACGGCGACCGCCGCCGCCGCGGACGCCATTCAGGCCGCCAAGCACGCGGCCGCCGAGGCCAAGACGGCGGTCGAGCTGGCCGACGAGGCGGAGAAGAAGGCCAAGGCCGCCAAGTCGCACGCGAACGAGGCCCGCAAGGAGGCCGGCAAGGCCGTCGCCGCATCCGCCAGGGCGGCCGGCTTCGCCTACGTCACCGCCCAGGCCGCGGTCGACGCCGGCCACGCGGCCCGGCAGGTCGCCGCACCGGCCAACGACGCGATCCAGCTGGGCTCCCCGTATGTCACCAAGGACTCGGCCGCGGCCCTGGTGGTGCTGACCGGCCAGGCGTCGAAGTCGATCGCCGAACAGCAGCAGGGCGTCGCGGAGGCCATGCCAGGAACGCCCAGGCGGAGGCCGCCTCCGCCAAGTCCCTCGCCGACACGGCACGCGGCGACGCCAAGGCCGCCTACGTGCACGCGGCGAACGCCGCCGGCCACGCCTCGGACGCCCGCACCTACGCCAAGGAGGCCCTCGGCCACGCCGCCGACGCCGCCACCGCCGCGTCCAAGGCCGCGGCTTCCCTGGCCCGCACGATCGAGTACGACCGGCAGGCGACGGAGGACGCGGAGGCCGCCGACAAGGCCGCCGGCCGCGCCGAGGGCCACGCCAAGGCCGCCCGCGACTCCGCCGACGAGGCCGCACTCGACGCGGAAGCCGCCCGCAAGGCCGCCTCCGACGCCGAGGCCTCCGCCAAGGAGGCCCGCGCAGCCGCCGAACGCGCCGACACCGCCGCCACCGAGGCGGAAAAGGCAGCCAAGGACGCCCACACATACGCCGAGGAGGCCCAGGCAGCAGCCGAGTCAGCCGAACGCAAACAGGCCAACAAGCAGGTCTCCGAAGGCGCCGGAACCGGCGTGGCAAGCACCTTCTTCGTCCTGGACAAGATCGAGCTCGTCGAGCCACCCAAGCAGCTCAATGGCTGCAACCTCACCCTCGACGGCTGCAGTGTGACATTCGAGTTCCACTTCGATGCCACCGTCAGTTACTACTACTGCGCCAATCCCGATGTGCCCGCCACTGAAGCAGGCTGCCCGCGGGACGACACCTTCTTCCTCACCACGCAGACGAAGAAGGGGCTGAAGGAGCAACGCAGCAGGCGATCGAGACGACGCTCGTGGAAGACGGCGACGATGAGCGCTGGAGGGAGCTGTTCCGGCGAGGAAAGGAGCTGTCGGAGCGTCTGGCCCATGAGCTCGGCCCCGCCCGCACGGTGACCTACCGAGGCATCGCGAACGGGGGCCTCGCCGCGCTGACGTCGGTCACCTGGCAGGGGGACCGACAGCTCCAGGCGCCGGTACGGCGCTGCGCGGGACGGCCTTCTGTGCGTGCCCGTCCCGCGCGGCGCCGTCCCCGGCCGGTCCACGATCCCGGCCAGGGCCTCCGAACCTTCCGGCGTGGACCCCGCGAGAGGAGGCCCGGCCCGGCGGGCGCCGTGGGTGCGGGCACTGACGTGACACACCCCACCCGCCATCGCGTTCAAACAGCGATAACAATGGACTGTGATCTCACAGGTCTCCTCGACACCCCGGAGCGCCCACCGGCAGCGGCCGGAGACGACTCCCTACGTCGATCTCACCCGCGCCGAATGGAGTGCGCTGCGCGACAAGACGCCGCTGCCGCTCACCGCCGAGGAGGTCGAACAGCTGCGCGGTCTCGGTGACGTCATCGACCTCGACGAGGTGCGGGACATCTACCTGCCGCTGTCCCGGTTGCTCAATCTCTACGTCAAGGCCACCGACGGCCTGCGCGGAGCGCTGAACACCTTCCTGGGCGAGCAGGGCTCCCAGTCGGGCACACCGTTCGTCATAGGGGTCGCCGGTTCCGTCGCCGTCGGCAAGTCGACCGTGGCCCGGCTGCTGCGCGCCCTGCTGTCGCGCTGGCCCGAGCACCCCCGGGTCGAGCGGGTGACCACGGACGGCTTCCTGCTGCCGACCAAGGAGCTCCAGGCCCGCGGCCTGATGTCGCGCAAGGGGTTCCCGGAGTCGTACGACCGCCGCGCGCTCACCCGGTTCGTCGCCGACATCAAGGCCGGCAAGGACGAGGTCACCGCGCCGGTGTACTCGCATCTGAAGTACGACATCGTGCCCGACGAGAAGCTCGTCGTGCGCCGGCCGGACATTCTGATCGTCGAGGGGCTGAACGTCCTGCAGCCGGCCCTGCCGGGCAAGGACGGGCGCACCCGGGTCGGTCTCGCCGACTACTTCGACTTCAGCGTGTACGTGGACGCCCGCCCCGAGGACATCGAGCGCTGGTACCTCGACCGCTTCAAGCGGCTGCGGGAAACCGCGTTCCAGAACCCGTCCTCGTACTTCCGCAAGTACACGCAGGTCTCCGAGGAGGAGGCCCTGGACTACGCCCGCACGATGTGGCGGACCATCAACAAGCCCAACCTGGTCGAGAACATCGCCCCCACCCGGGGCCGGGCCACCCTGGTGCTGCGCAAGGGCCCGGACCACAAGGTGCAGCGCCTCAGCCTGCGCAAGCTGTAGGGGTCATAGAAAGCCGCGGCACCGCTTCCCTCCAGGGAAGCGGTGCCGCGTCATCAATCCAGGCCGCGGGCTAGCCGAGCGCGGACTTCACGGCATCGGCCAGCCGGCCGGCGACCGTGCGGGCCTGGTCGCTGTCGGCCGCCTCGACCATCACCCGCACCAGCGGCTCGGTCCCGGAGGGGCGCAGCAGCACCCGGCCGGTCTCGCCGAGCTCCCGCTCCGCCTCGGCCACGGCCGCCGCCAGCTCCGGCGAGGTCTTCACCCGGGACTTGTCCACGTCCGGGACGTTGATCAGCACCTGCGGCAGCCGCTCCATCACCGAGGCCAGCTCGCGCAGCGTGCGGCCCGTCTGGGCGACCCGCGCGGCCAGCAGCAGACCGGTGAGCGTGCCGTCGCCGGTGGTGGCGTGGTCGAGCACGATGACATGCCCGGACTGCTCGCCGCCGAGCGCGTATCCGCGCTCCTTCATCTCCTCCAGGACGTACCGGTCGCCGACGGCGGTCTGCACCAGCTGGATGCCCTCGCGCTCCATCGCCAGCTTGAAGCCGAGGTTCGACATCACCGTCGCCACGACGGTCTCCGAGCGCAGCGCGCCCCGCTCCCGCAGCGCCAGCGCGAGCACGGCGAGGATCTGGTCCCCGTCGACCTCCTCGCCGGTGTGGTCCACGGCCAGGCAGCGGTCGGCGTCCCCGTCGTGCGCGATGCCGAGGTCGGCGCCGTGCTCGACGACGGCCGCCTTGAGCTTGTCCAGGTGGGTGGAGCCGCAGCCGTCGTTGATGTTGAGCCCGTCGGGGTCGGCACCGATGGTGACGACCTCGGCGCCGGCCCGGCTGAACGCCTCCGGCGACACCCGGGAGGCCGCGCCGTGCGCCTCGTCGAGGACGATCTTCAGCCCGTCGAGCCGGTTCGGCAGGACGCCGACGAGGTGGGCGACGTAGGTGTCGAGGCCCTCGTGGTAGTCCCGCACGCGGCCCACGCCGGCGCCGGTCGGCCGGTCCCAGGGCGCACCGGTGCGGTGCTCCTCGTAGAGGGCCTCGATACGGTCCTCGAGCTCGTCGGCGAGTTTGTGGCCGCCGCGGGCGAAGAACTTGATGCCGTTGTCCGGCATGGCGTTGTGGCTCGCGGAGAGCATCACGCCGAGGTCGGCGCCGAGCGCGGCGGTCAGGTGGGCGACGGCGGGCGTGGGCAGCACGCCGACCCGCAGCACGTCCACGCCGGCGCTGGCCAGACCGGCGACGACGGCGGCCTCCAGGAACTCCCCGGAGGCGCGCGGATCGCGCCCGACCACCGCCGTGGGCCGGTGCCCTTCGAACGTGCCCGCCTCGGCCAGCACGTGCGCGGCGGCCACGGAGAGGCCGAGGGCCATCTCCGCGGTCAGGTCCGCGTTGGCGACACCGCGCACGCCGTCCGTGCCGAAGAGTCGTCCCACTTGTCCTCCTGAGGAAGCATCAGTATCGAAACCGCGCCGTGGCGACGTCGGTAGGGGCGCCGAGGCGCTGGACGGTCGCGAGGTCACGAGGCGCGATGCGAGTGCGGCTCCGCATCGCCCGGCAGCCGGCGGCATCCGGAGCGGCCCGGCCCTCGGCGGCGCCGCCGGGACGGGCCGCACGACCATCCGATCACATTAGCCGCTGAGCGCATGGTGGCGTCATACGCCCACGTCAGTGAAACACGAACGCCCCGGCAGCACAGTGGCGTGCCGCCGGGGCGTTCGGAGTACAGGCAGGCGCGTGATCAGCGCTTGCTGTACTGCGGAGCCTTGCGGGCCTTCTTCAGACCGGCCTTCTTCCGCTCGACCGCACGGGCGTCGCGGCGCAGGAAGCCGGCCTTCTTCAGCGGGCCACGGTTGTTGTCGACGTCCGCCTCGTTCAGCGCACGGGCGACACCCAGACGGAGCGCACCGGCCTGACCGGAGACACCGCCGCCGGAGATGCGGGCGATGACGTCGTAGCGGCCCTCGAGCTCGAGCACCTTGAAGGGCTCGTTCACGGACTGCTGGTGCACCTTGTTCGGGAAGTAGTCCTCGAGGGTGCGACCGTTGATCTTCCACTTGCCGGTGCCCGGGACGATCCGGACGCGGGCGATGGCGTTCTTGCGGCGGCCCAGGCCGGCGGCCGGCTGGGGCTCGCCGAAGCGGGACGCCATGGACTCCGAGGTGTACTCCCCCTCGACGGGGGCCTCGGACTCGGTGGTGTAGCTGTCGATGTCAAGCTCTTCGAGCGGCTGCTCAGCAGTGGTCTCGGCCACGATTCTCCTCAGATTCTCTTCAGTCTTAGGGGGTGGCCGGACTTACTGCGCGACCTGGCTGATCTCGAACGGCACCGGCTGCTGAGCAGCGTGCGGGTGCTGGTCGCCCGAGTAGACCTTCAGCTTCGAGAGCATCTGACGGCCCAGGGAGTTCTTGGGCAGCATGCCCTTGACGGCCTTCTCGATGGCCTTCTCGGGGTTCTTCGCGAGCAGCTCGTCGTAACGGACGGAGCGCAGACCACCCGGGTAGCCGGAGTGGCGGTACGCCATCTTCTGGGTCCGCTTGTTGCCGGAGAGGTGCACCTTGTCGGCGTTGATGATGATGACGAAGTCACCGGTGTCGACGTGCGGTGCGTAGATCGGCTTGTGCTTGCCACGCAGGAGGGAGGCAGCAGTGGAGGCCAGACGGCCCAGGACGACGTCCTGGGCATCGATGACGTGCCACTGGCGCGTCACATCGCCGGGCTTGGGGCTGTACGTACGCACGGTTCGTAGCCTTTGCTTCTTCAGTGAATGGTCCTGACAAGGTCACCGAAGGCGATCACGACAGCCCTGACCGCACTGCGGTGACGCAAGCCGCGTGCTGGTCGCTGGTCATCGGCCCGGTGGACCGGTGTAAGGGCCCCTCACGTGAGAATGAGCAAGCCAATACACATAACGAACATGCAGAATACCCACGCTCGGCCGGACGGGTCAAAACGAGTCGGCCTGCGCGGACTGCACGCACTCCTTGGATTCTAAAGCCCCTGGTGGGTCGGCTGCCGCACAGCCACGAGTCACGGGGCCGGGGGCCTGCGGAGCGTCGTCGCACGCAGGGTCCGGTCGCTCGAGGGCCGACCGCCGCCTCCGGGTCCGCCGCGGCCGACGTACGGCGGCGCCGGCCAGCGTCAGTGCGGACACCGTCAGTGCACAGAGCGTGAAGGCGCCGCGCAGCGCCGGCCGCCTTCCCCGCGGGAGCCCCGGAAAAGGCAGCCCTGGCAGCTGCGGCACCAGCGCCAGCCAGATCCGGGGCCGCCGCGCCGCCGACCCGGCGTACCGCGCCCCGGCCAGCAGCAGGGGCACGACGATCAGCAGGGAGCACTCGTACGACGGCCGGGCGACCAGCAGCGCCGAGAGCATCAGCCCGGTGGCCGTCTCGAGCAGCCGCAGCGGTCCGGCGTCCCCCGCACTCCAGCGCCGGTACGCGCACAGGACCCCGGACGCCGCCGCGAGCAGGCAGATCCATTCGGCGGGCGCCCGCGGCAACCCCGGCGGGACCGGCCCAGCCCCGGACACCCCGAGCGGCACCGCCCCCGACACGGCCCCGGACACCCCGAGCGGCACCGCCCCCGACACGGCCCCGGACACCCCGAGCGGCACCGCCCCCGACACGGCCCCGGACACCAGAAGCAGCACGGCCAGCGCCCGCCACCGGCGCGCGAAGACGAACAGCAGCGCCACCGGCGCGAGCAGCGGCTCCAGTACGACGATCACTCCGGTCAGCGCACCCGCCGTCACCCACCGGCCCCGGCTCGCCGGCAGCAGGCACAGCGGAAGCGCCAGACAGGCGAGGACCGGCCGGCCGTCCCAGGGCGTGAGATGCGCGAACGAGAACGGTTCCGCGGCCGCCGCCGCGATCAGACCCGGCACCGCGACCGGCCGCCGGTCCGTCGCACACCGCTGCACGGACCGGCCGTCCGGGCCCCGTCCGAGGTCACACGCACCGCGCGTGCCGCCGGCGCGTTCAGCACCGCACCGGACCCCGTCCACGGGGCCCTGCCGGCCGGTCGCACCAACCACCCGGAGATGTCGTATTTGCGCCTCACCACGGGCGTAACGCTACGGGCTCCGCGGCCCGTTGGGACGGACCAGCACGCCCTGGAGCCCGTCTAAGATGCGCCCCATGAGTTATGGGCAGGGGGGCTCTCAGCAACAGTGGGATCCCTGGAAACCGCATTCTCAGCAGCCCTGGAACAGCGGCAGCTCCGGCCAGTCCCCCGACTGGGCCGCGCTCGCCGAGGCCTCCGAGGCCCGCGCCAGGCGGCGACGGCTGCTGTTCATAGGCGGCGGCGCGCTCGCGACCATCGCGATAGGCACGGCGGTGGCGCTGGCCGTGGTCTCCGCCGGCGGCGGCAACGAGACGGCGGGCGGCCCGTCCTCCCAGCTGCCCGGCGCCGCCGACATACCGAGCGCGACCAGCACCGTGCCGTCGTTCGCACCCACCAGTGCGCCGCCACCGCTGGATCCGAAGGACTTCATCTCCGACGTCAAGAAGGACCGGGCCCCGCTCGGGCCCGACATCCTCTTCCCCGGCACCCAGCTCACCATGGGTGAGACGGTGTACAAGAAGGGGCCCACGGCGGACACCCGCAACTGCGCGTCGGCCGCGAAGGCGACGCTGCCCAAGGTGCTCACGGACAACGACTGCACCCGCCTGATACGCGTCAGCTACACCAAGGACAACGTGGCGGTGACGGTCGGCGTGGCGGTCTTCGACACCGAGGCGCAGGCGCTCGAGGCCAAGAAGCAGGCCGACAAGAAGAGCATCATCAAGTCCCTCGCGGGCGGCGGGGTCAAGGAGTTCTGCGACGGCGCGGTGTGCCGTTCCACCGTCAACTCCTACGGCCGTTACGCCTACTTCACCCTGGCCGGCTTCACCAACGGCAAGGACGTGACGACCAAGGACAAGGTCGTCTTCTCGGCCGGCGACGACCTCGCCGAGTTCACGTTCCGTCAGATCCGCCGCCGGGGCGAGGCCCAGGCGTCGGCAGCGGCGAACGAGTAGCCGCGCACGAGCAGGCGCACCGAGGGCCGGCCCGCCCGGACGGATCCGGCCCTCACGCCTCTCCGAAGCGCTCACCAGAGGCTTCTTCAAGCGGCTTGTTCAGAAGCCCCCGGAGATCTCAGCAGCAGCCCCGCGGCGGCAGCGTCCGCTTGTTGCGGGCCGCCTTGCTGCGCGCGGCCAGCAACTCGTCCGCCGGGTAGCCGACCTCCTCGAGGGTCAGCCCGTGCGGCCGCACCACATGCACGGCCGAGTCCCGTACGCCCGCGTCCAGGACCTTGCGGGGCCAGTCCGCGGGCCGGTGCCCGTCCCCCACGAACAGCAGCGCCCCGATCAGCGAGCGCACCATGTTGTGGCAGAAGGCGTCCGCCCGCACGGTGGCGGTGATGATGCCGTCGTCACCGCGCACCAGGCTCAGTTCCTGCAGGGTGCGGATGGTGGTGGCGCCCTCGCGGCGCTTGCAGTAGGCGGCGAAGTCGTGCTCGCCGAGCAGCCCGCGGGCGGCCTCGTTCATGGCGTCGACGTCGAGCGGCCAGTCGTGCCAGAGGACGTGGTTGCGCAGCAGCGGGTCGACGCCTCCGGGGTTGTCGGTGACCCGGTAGGCGTAGCGGCGCCAGATGGCAGAGAACCGCGCGTTGAAGCCGCTGGGGGCCTCGCGCAGGGCCCACACCCGCACGTCCCTCGGCAGCCGCCCGGCGAGGCGCTTGAGCAGCTTCTCGTGGTGCTCGCGCCACACGCTCTCGGGCAGGTCGACATGGGCCACCTGTCCCCGGGCGTGCACCCCGGCGTCGGTGCGTCCGGCGACGGTCAGCTCGTAGGTCTCCCGGGACCGGGTGACGGTCCGCAGCGCGTCCTCGATCTCCCCCTGCACGGTCCGCCGCCCCCCGGCCTGCCTGGCCCAGCCGGAGAAGTCGGTCCCGTCGTAGGACAGGTCGAGACGGATACGGACGTGTCCGGGCGCTACTTCATCACTCACGTACGAATTCTCTCAGGAGCAGCGAAGCGGGCCCGCCCCTGGAATCGGAGCGAGCCCGCTACGGGAAGCGAAGAATGCTTACGCGTCCTTCGACTCCTCGGCCGACTCCTCGGCGGCGGGCGCCTCGTCGGACTTGGCCTCGGTGGCCTCCTCCTTCTTGAGGGCGTCCTCCTTGACCGCACGCTTGGTGGCGGCCTCGGCCTCGCCGACCGCCTTCTGCTGCACCGTCAGCGCCTCGACCAGCTCGATCACGGCCATGGGCGCGTTGTCGCCACGGCGGTTGCCGATCTTGGTGATGCGGGTGTAGCCACCCGGACGGTTCTCGTACCGCGGGCCGATCTCGGTGAAGAGCGTGTGCACGACGCTCTTGTCCGTGATGACCTGGAGCACCTGGCGGCGGTTGTGCAGGTCGCCCTTCTTCGCCTTGGTGATCAGGCGCTCGGCGTACGGCCGCAGACGGCGGGCCTTCGCCTCGGTGGTGGTGATGCGGCCGTGCTCGAACAGCGATTTCGCGAGGTTCGCGAGCATCAGCTTCTCGTGCGCGGCACTGCCGCCCAGACGGGCACCCTTGGTGGGCTTCGGCATCGTGTTTCTCCTAGGTGTCTGCCCCGGCCGTATCAGGTACCGGGGTCAGTATCCGAGCAGGCGGTCGCCTGTCGGAGATCCGGGCACAGGCCCCGGAAGGGGCCGTGCCCGGAAGAGGCGCGGGGAACTGCGCGATGAAGCACAGCGCACCCGCACCCGAGTACGGACCGGAAGTCCCGAGCTCTCAGTACTGCTCAGTACTGCTCAGTACTGCTCGGTCTCCACGAACCCGGAGTCCGCGTCGTCGTCCGTCCCGAAGGCGTCCGCGGCGGCGGTCGGGTCGAATCCGGGCGGGCTGTCCTTCAGGGCCAGGCCCATGCCGGCCAGCTTCGCCTTGACCTCGTCGATCGACTTCGCACCGAAGTTGCGGATGTCGAGGAGGTCGGCCTCGCTGCGCGCGACGAGCTCGCCCACGGAGTGGATGCCCTCGCGCTTGAGGCAGTTGTACGACCGGACGGTGAGCTCGAGCTCCTCGATCGGCAGCGCCAGGTCGGCGGCGAGGGCGGCGTCCGTCGGGGACGGACCCATGTCGATGCCCTCGGCGTCGATGTTCAGCTCGCGGGCGAGGCCGAACAGCTCGACCAGCGTCTTACCGGCGGAGGCCATGGCGTCGCGCGGACGCATCGCCGGCTTGGTCTCGACGTCGACGATCAGCTTGTCGAAGTCGGTGCGCTGCTCGACTCGGGTGGCCTCGACCTTGTAGGTGACCTTGAGCACCGGCGAGTAGATCGAGTCGACCGGGATCCGGCCGATCTCCTGGCCGACCTGCTTGTTCTGGACGGCGGAGACATAACCGCGGCCACGCTCGACCGTCAGCTCCATCTCCAGCTTGCCCTTGCCGTTGAGGGTCGCCAGAACCAGGTCGGGGTTGTGCACCTCGACACCGGCGGGCGGCGCGATGTCGGCAGCGGTGACCAGACCCGGGCCCTGCTTGCGCAGGTACATCACCACGGGCTCGTCGTGCTCGGAGGAGACGACCAGCTGCTTGATGTTGAGGATCAGGTCGGTGACGTCCTCCTTGACGCCCGGCACGGTGGTGAACTCGTGCAGGACACCGTCGATCCGGATGCTGGTGACAGCCGCACCGGGGATCGACGACAGGAGGGTACGGCGCAGGGAGTTGCCGAGGGTGTAACCGAAGCCCGGCTCCAGCGGCTCGATCACGAACCGGGAGCGGAACTCGTCGACAACCTCTTCGGTCAACGAGGGACGCTGAGCGATCAGCATGTGTGGATCAGATCCTTCATTCGTGGGCGACCGCTATATGACGCCCGACGGAAACCGCACCGGTCACAGATGCGGGTACTGCAAGGGTAACGGGCGATACGGCCGATATGACTCGGCCGTACCGCCCGGAACCACGGACCGTGACGACGCACACGTCCTGCGCGACGGCGACGATCACCCCAGCGGGGAGGATCCTCGCGTCAGGTCAGACGCGGCGGCGCTTCGGCGGCCGGCAGCCGTTGTGCGGGGTCGGGGTGACGTCCTGGATGGAGCCGACCTCGAGACCCGTGGCCTGCAGGGACCGGATGGCGGTCTCACGACCGGAGCCCGGGCCCTTGACGAACACGTCGACCTTGCGCATGCCGTGCTCCTGGGCGCGGCGGGCGGCCGACTCGGCGGCCATCTGCGCGGCGAACGGCGTGGACTTCCTGGAGCCCTTGAAGCCGACGTGGCCGGCGGAGGCCCAGGAGATCACGTTGCCGCTCGGGTCGGTGATCGAAACGATGGTGTTGTTGAACGTGCTCTTGATGTGGGCGTGGCCGTGAGCGACGTTCTTCTTTTCCTTGCGGCGCACCTTCTTGGTCGCGCCCTGACGTCCCTTGGGGGGCATCTGTACTCCTACGGGAGGTGGTCGGTCCTACAGCGAAGACCGCTGGACGGCGAAGTCCGCTGAGGACTACTTCTTGCCCGGCTTCTTCTTGCCGGCGATGGCGCGACGCGGGCCCTTGCGGGTACGCGCGTTGGTGCTGGTGCGCTGACCGCGGACGGGCAGACCGCGACGGTGACGCAGACCCTGGTAGGTGCCGATCTCGACCTTGCGGCGGATGTCGGCCTGGATCTCGCGACGGAGGTCACCCTCGGTCTTGATGTTGTTGTCGACGTACTCGCGGATGGCGACCAGCTGCTCTTCGGTCAGGTCGCGGACGCGGGTGTTGGGGTCGACGCCGGTCGCCGCCAGCGTCTGCTTGGAAAGGGTCCGGCCGATGCCGAACACGTAGGTGAGGGCGATCTCCACGCGCTTGTCGCGCGGGATGTCAACACCGGAAACGCGTGCCATTCAATGGCTCCAGTTGGTTGTCGGAGGTCTTCCACAGGACCGGCTCCCAGCCGCCGTACCAGGTACGAACTGGGTCCCCGGCCTCCGAACCGGGGGTGTCGAGCCGCGTGCGGCTCGGGCCCTGCGTATGTACATATTCAGCTCGCGTCGCGCGAATCTCTGCGGAAGGCAGAGGGCAGGTCGTGCGTCAGCCCTGGCGCTGCTTGTGGCGCGGGTTGTCGCAGATGACCATGACCCGGCCGTGACGGCGGATCACCCTGCACTTGTCGCAGATCTTCTTGACGCTCGGCTTGACCTTCATGGGATGTGAGGTTCTCCGGGTCAGTTGCCGGCGGCCCCGCTGACGCGGGACGTGGGCAAGATCTACTTGTAGCGGTAGACGATCCGGCCACGCGTCAGGTCGTACGGAGACAACTCCACCACGACCCGGTCGTCAGGGAGGATGCGGATGTAGTGCATACGCATCTTGCCGCTGATGTGTGCCAGGACCTGGTGGCCGTTCTGGAGCTCGACCTTGAACATGGCGTTCGGCAGAGACTCGACGACAGTGCCCTCGATCTCGATGGCACCTTGCTTCTTGGCCACGCTTCGCCCTTCGAATCGACTACCTTGATCGACTCCTGTGAGCACCGCTTGCGTGCATGCGGACATGCGGGTGCACCAGAGCCGACGAGTCAGTCTACGTCAGCGCACCCGGAAAGACGAATCGGGGAAGTCTGCCCCACCCGGCTGATCCTTAACCGAGCGGATCGGGGGCGGCCGTGATGCCGTACTCGGCGAGCTTGGCCTTGCCGCCGTCGGGGGCGGTCAGGACCAGCGGGCCCTGCTCGGTGAGGGCGACGGAGTGCTCCCAGTGCGAGGACCAGGTGCCGTCCGTGGTCACCACGGTCCACTCGTCCTCCAGGACGACCGTCTTCGATGTGCCCAAGGACACCATCGGCTCGATGGCCAGGCAGAAGCCGGGGACCAGCTTGGGGCCCTTGCCCCGGCGCCGGTCGACGTAGTTCAGCAGGTGCGGGTCCATGTGCATCTCGGTGCCGATGCCGTGGCCGCCGTAGTCCTCGATGATCCCGTAGCGGCCGCCGCCGGGCTTGGGCTGGCGGCGGATGTAGGTCTCGATGGCGCGGGAGATGTCGACCAGGCGGTTGCCCTGCTTCATCGCCGCGATGCCGGCCCACATCGACTCCTCGGTGACGCGGGACAGCTCGATCAGCTCCGGAGCGTGACCGGAGCCGACGAACGCGGTGTACGCGGCGTCGCCGTGCCAGCCGTCGACGATGGCGCCGCAGTCGATGGAGATGATGTCCCCGTCCTTGAGGACGACGTCGTCGGAGGGGATGCCGTGCACCACGACCTCGTTCACCGAGGTGCAGATGGTCGCCGGGAACCCGCCGTAGCCGAGGAAGTTCGGCTTGGCGTTGTGCTCCGCGAGCACCTTCCGGGCGACCTGGTCCAGATCCTTGGTGGTCGCCCCGGGGACGGCCGCCTCCCGGGTGGCCGCGTGGATAGCAGCGACGACCAGCCCCGCCTCGCGCATCTTGGCGATCTGCTCAGGGCTCTTGATCTGCACCATGGGGGCTACGGCCTTTCTGGACCGGAGGAGAGTCTGTCGTCACCAACGATACGGGCACCGGCACGGGCGAAGACCGCGTCCACGGCCCCTGGGGCGCCCCGGGGCGCCCTGCCCCCGCCACGCCGCAGCCGCGGCCCGCCGTGAGCGGACCGCGGCTGCAACGAGCGCGGAGCGTTTCTACTTCTTGTCGCGCTTGAGCGCCTCCAGCGCCTCCAGCGCGCGCTCGGTGACCTCGTCCACCGGGCCGAGCGCCGAGATCGTCACCACGAGGCCCTGCGCCTTGTAGTAGTCGATGATCGGCTCGGTCTGCGTGTGGTAGACCTCCAGGCGCGTGCGCACCGTCTCCTCGGTGTCGTCGTCGCGCTGGTACAGCTCACCGCCGCAGATGTCGCACACGCCCTCCTTCTTGGGCGGGCTGTACGACACGTGGAACACATGGCTGGAGTCCTTGCGGCAGATCCGCCGTCCGGCGATCCGCTTGACGACCTCGTCCTCGGGGGCTTCCAGGTCGAGGACCGCGTCCAGCTGGATGCTCTCGGTCTTCAGCAGTTCGTCCAGTGCTTCGGCCTGGGACACATTGCGGGGGAAGCCGTCCAGCAGGAAGCCGCACTCTGCGTCGGGCTGTTCCATGCGGTCCTTGGCCATGGCGATGGTGACCTCGTCCGGAACGAGGTTGCCGGCGTCCATGTAGGACTTCGCGAGCTTGCCCAGCTCGGTCTGCCGGCTGATGTTGGCCCGGAACAGGTCACCGGTGGAAATGTGCGGGATGCGCAGCTTCTCGGCAAGGCGGGTGGCCTGCGTACCCTTTCCAGCACCCGGCGGCCCGACGAGGACGATTCGCATCAGCGGAGGAACCCTTCGTAATTGCGCTGCTGGAGCTGGCTCTCGATCTGCTTCACGGTCTCGAGACCCACACCCACGATGATCAGGATGCTGGTCCCTCCGAACACGAAGTTCTGGTTTGCCCCAAAACCAGCCAACGCCATTGTCGGCACGAGAGCGATCAGGCCCAGGTACAGCGAACCCGGCCAGGTGATCCGGTTGAGTACATAGCTGAGGTACTCAGCGGTCGGTCGGCCAGCCCGGATGCCCGGGATGAAGCCACCATACTTCTTCATGTTGTCGGCGACTTCTTCGGGGTTGAAGGAGATGGCCACGTAGAAGAAGGCGAAGAAGACGATCAGAAGGAAGTACAGCGTCACGTGGATGGGCGCATCCGTCGCGACCAGGTTCTTCTCGATCCAGGTCTTCCAGCCCGCGTTCCCGCTGGAGAACTGAGCGATCAGCGCCGGGATGTAGAGCAGGGACGACGCGAAGATGACCGGAATCACACCGGCCTGGTTCACCTTCAGCGGGATGTAGGTGGACGTACCACCGTAGGAACGGCGGCCGATCATGCGCTTGGCGTACTGGACCGGGATGCGGCGCTGGGCCTGCTCCACGAAGACCACCAGGCCGACCATGACGAAGCCGACCAGCATGACCGTGCCGAACTCGATCCAGCCGTCGGCCAGGCTGCCCTGCTCCTTGATGGCCCACAGGGAGGAGGGGAAGGTCGCGGCGATCGAGATGAACATCAGGATCGACATGCCGTTGCCGATGCCCCGGTCGGTGATGAGCTCACCGAGCCACATCACCAGGGCGGTACCGGCGGTCATGGTGATGACCATGGTGATGGTGACGAAGATCGACTGGTCCGGGACGATCTGGCTCGCGACCGGGCAGCCCGAGAAGAGCGCGCCGCTGCGGGCGGTGGCCACCAGACCCGTTCCCTGGAGAATCGCGAGCGCCACCGTCAGGTAGCGCGTGTACTGCGTGATCTTCGCCGTACCGGCCTGGCCCTCCTTCTTCAGGGCTTCCAGGCGCGGGATCACCACGGTCAGCAGCTGCAGGATGATGCTCGCCGTGATGTACGGCATGATGCCCAGCGCGAAGATCGTGATCTGGAGCAGCGCGCCACCGCTGAACATGTTGACCAGACCGAACAGGCCCTGGTTGGCCTCGGCCGCGTCGATACAGGTCTGGACGTTGCGGTAGTCGACACCTGGGATCGGGATGTGCGTACCGACCCGGTACACCACGATGATGCCGAGCGTGAAGAGCAGCTTCTTGCGCAGGTCGGGCGTCTTGAACGCCCGGGCGAACGCGGTGAGCACGGTGCCTCCTGCGACCCCCCGCGCAACTGCGTCAAGGGTGACGGTCTTGAGATTCCGACTAAGGACGAATACGTAACGGTCAACTGCCGCCCCGAGTGCCCCGCAAGAGGCGCCCGGGAAAAGAGGGCAGTGCAGGTCACCTTACCGGCGAGACTGCCGCCCTAGGAACGACCGACCGGGGATGCCCCATTTGTGGGGCATCCCCGGTCGGGATCGCTCAAGTCATCAAGACGCCTGATGGGTTCAGACGAGCTCGGTGACGGTACCGCCGGCGGCGGTGATCTTCTCCTTGGCGGAGCCGGAGACGGCGTCGACCGTCACCTGCAGCGCCACGGAGATCTCGCCCTGGCCGAGCACCTTGACGAGCGCGTTCTTGCGAACGGCACCCTTGGCCACCAGGTCCTCGACGGTGACCTCGCCACCCTCGGGGTAGAGGGCGGCCAGCTTGTCGAGGTTCACGACCTGGTACTCGGTCTTGAACGGGTTCTTGAAGCCCTTCAGCTTCGGGAGGCGCATGTGCAGCGGCATCTGGCCGCCCTCGAAGCGCTCCGGAACCTGATAGCGGGCCTTCGTACCCTTCGTACCACGACCGGCCGTCTTACCCTTCGACGCCTCACCACGACCGACACGGGTCTTGGCGGTCTTGGCGCCCGGGGCGGGACGGAGGTTGTGGATCTTCAGCGGGTTCTGCTCCGCCATGATCAGTCGACCTCCTCGACCGTCACGAGGTGGCGGACGGTGTGCACCATGCCGCGGAACTCGGGGCGGTCCTCCTTGACGACCACGTCGTTGACCTTCTTCAGGCCAAGCGAACGCAGGGTGTCACGGTGGTTCTGCTTGCTGCCGATGTAGGACTTGACCTGCGTGATCTTCAGCTGCGCCATGATTACGCACCCACCCCGGCACGCGCACGCAGCAGAGCCGCGGGGGCGACGTCCTCGAGCGGCAGACCACGGCGGGCCGCGATCTCCTCGGGACGCTGCAGGCCCTTCAGGGCCGCCACGGTCGCGTGCACGATGTTGATGGCGTTGTCGGAGCCGAGCGACTTCGACAGCACGTCGTGGATACCGGCGCACTCGAGCACGGCACGCACCGGGCCACCGGCGATCACACCGGTACCGGGCGAGGCGGGCTTGAGCAGCACGACGCCGGCAGCCTTCTCACCCTGGATCGGGTGCGGAATGGTGCCCTGGATCCGGGGGACCTTGAAGAAGTGCTTCTTGGCCTCCTCAACGCCCTTGGCGATGGCGGCCGGCACCTCCTTGGCCTTGCCGTATCCGACACCCACGGTGCCGTCACCGTCGCCCACCACGACCAGCGCGGTGAAGCTGAAGCGACGACCACCCTTCACAACCTTGGCGACGCGGTTGATCGCGACGACGCGCTCGACGTACGCGGTCTTCTCGGCGGCAGCAGCGCCGCCGTCACGGCCCTTCCGGTCCCGCCGCTCGCCGCCACCGGCACCGCTTCCGCGGCGCTGGGGTCCAGCCATTGGATTACCTCTCTCTTTCCGCTAGCTACAAGCGGCTCAGAACTTGAGCCCGGCTTCGCGGGCGGCGTCGGCCAGGGCGGCGATGCGCCCGGCGTACTGGTTGCCACCACGGTCGAACACGACGGCCTCGACACCGGCGGCCTTGGCACGCTCGGCGACCAGGGCGCCGACCTGCTTGGCCTGCGCGGACTTGTCGCCCTCGGCACCGCGGATCGACGCGTCCATGGAGGACGCCGACGCCAGGGTGTGCCCCTTCAGGTCGTCGATCACCTGCGCCACGATGTGACGGTTGGAACGAGTCACGACCAGGCGAGGACGCTCGGGGGTGCCGGCGACCTTCTTGCGGATCCGGATGTGACGACGCTTGATAGCAGCACGCTTGTAGGCGTCGCCCTTGAGGATCTTCTGCCCGTATGCCATGGCTTACTTACCCGCCTTTCCGACCTTGCGGCGGATGACTTCGCCCTCGTACTTGACGCCCTTGGCCTTGTACGGGTCGGGCTTGCGCAGCTTGCGGATGTTGGCCGCAACCTCGCCGACCTTCTGCTTGTCGATGCCCTCGACCGAGAACCGGGTCGGGGACTCCACCTTGAAGGTGATGCCCTCGGGGGCCTCGACCGTGATCGGGTGGCTGTAGCCGAGGGAGAACTCCAGGTTCGAACCCTTGGCGACAACGCGGTAACCGACACCGCTGATCTCGAGCTTCTTCACGTAACCCTGGGTCACGCCGGTGATCATGTTCGCCACCAGCGTGCGGGACAGGCCGTGCAGGGCCTTGCTCTGACGCTCGTCGTTGGGGCGGGTGACGTGAATCACGCCGTCCTCACCCTTGGCGATCTCGATCGGCGCCGCGACGGTGTGGGTCAGCGTGCCCTTGGGGCCCTTGACCGTGACCGTCTGGCCGTCGATGGTGACGTCCACGCCGGCGGGAACCGCGATGGGGAGCTTGCCGATACGCGACACAGCTGTTTCCTCCGTTCCCTTCTGCTACCAGACGTAGGCGAGGACTTCCCCACCCACGCCCTTCTTGCCGGCCTGCTTGTCGGTGAGGAGCCCGTGCGACGTGGAGATGATCGCCACGCCGAGGCCGCCCAGCACCTTCGGCAGGTTGGTGGACTTCGCGTACACCCGGAGACCGGGCTTGGAGATCCGCTTGATGCCCGCGATGGAGCGCTCACGGTTCGGGCCGAACTTCAGGTCGATGACGAGGTTCTTGCCGACCTCGGCGTCCTCGACGCGCCAGCCCGTGATGAAGCCCTCCTGCTGGAGGATCTCCGCGATGTGCGACTTGATCTTGGAGTGCGGCATCGACACCGAGTCGTGGTACGCCGCGTTCGCGTTC
Organism: Streptomyces thermospinosisporus; assembly: GCF_039526425.1. Lineage (NCBI taxonomy): Bacteria > Bacillati > Actinomycetota > Actinomycetes > Kitasatosporales > Streptomycetaceae > Streptomyces > Streptomyces thermospinosisporus. The sequence goes on along the minus strand of NZ_BAAAIZ010000051.1, from coordinate 55,159 downwards.
CGCAGACGCGTCAGCATGTCTGCGATCGGATCAGTCATGGTCATGAATTGGCCTTCGGCCTCTCTCGCCGGGGTTTCCTGGTGCGCCATCCCTCTCCCCGATCCGAGACGGGACGGGTGCGGCGCGGTGGACCTACGGCGTAGTAAGTCGTACGGGCGTCAGGGCACCCAACCCTCCTAGCCTAAGCCATGGAGGGGTGGGCCCCTGACCGAACCCTCTGCTTACCGAGAGCCCTGAAATCCCTGATTACCGGGATTACCAGGAGCTCTTGGTCACGCCCGGCAGCTCGCCGCGGTGAGCCATCTCACGAAGGCACACGCGGCAGAGGCCGAACTTGCGGTACACGGAGTGCGGGCGGCCGCAGCGCTGGCAGCGGGTGTACGCACGCACACCGAACTTGGGCTTGCGAGCAGCCTTTGCGATCAGAGCCTTCTTCGCCATCTCGCTCACGCCTCCTTGAACGGGAAGCCGAGGTGACGGAGAAGGGCACGGCCCTCTTCGTCGTTGGTCGCCGTGGTCACCACGGTGATGTCCATACCCCGGACGCGGTCGATCTTGTCCTGGTCGATCTCGTGGAACATGACCTGCTCCGTGAGACCGAAGGTGTAGTTGCCACGGCCGTCGAACTGCTTGGGGGACAGGCCGCGGAAGTCGCGGATGCGCGGCAGCGCGAGCGACAGGGTGCGGTCCAGGAACTCCCACATGCGGTCGCCACGGAGCGTGACGTGGGCACCGATCGGCTGCCCCTCACGCAGCTTGAACTGCGCGATGGACTTGCGGGCCTTGGTGACGGCCGGCTTCTGACCGGTGATCGTGGCGAGGTCGCGGATGGCGCCCTCGATCAGCTTGGAGTCGCGGGCGGCGTCGCCCACACCCATGTTGACCACGATCTTGACGAGGCCCGGCACCTGCATGACGTTCTCGTACTTGAACTCGTCACGCAGCTTGCCGACGATCTCCTCGCGGTACTTCGTCTTCAGGCGCGGAGTGGTGGTGGTCGTCATCAGATGTCCTCACCCGTCCGCTTGGCAACGCGGATCTTGTTGCCCTCTTCGTCGAAGCGGTAGCCGACGCGGGTCACGACCTTCTTGCCGTCCTTCTCGACGACAAGCTGGACGTTGGACACGTGGATCGGCGCCTCGGTGGTCACGATGCCACCGGCCTGCGAACCGCGAGCCGTCGGACCGGCCTTGGTGTGCTTCTTGACCCGGTTGACACCCTCGACCAGGACACGCTGCTCGCGCGGGTAGGCGGCAATGACCTTGCCCTGCTTGCCCTTGTCCTTGCCGGTGATGACCTGGACCAGGTCGCCCTTCTTGATCTTCATGCTCACAGCACCTCCGGCGCGAGGGAGATGATCTTCATGAACTTCTTCTCGCGCAGCTCACGGCCGACGGGGCCGAAGATACGGGTGCCACGAGGGTCGCCGTCGTTCTTGAGGATGACGGCGGCGTTCTCGTCGAAGCGGATGTACGAGCCGTCCGGACGGCGGCGCTCCTTGACGGTGCGAACGATGACCGCCTTGACGACGTCACCCTTCTTCACGTTGCCACCGGGGATCGCGTCCTTGACGGTGGCGACAATGACGTCACCGATACCCGCGTAGCGGCGACCGGAGCCACCGAGCACACGGATGCAGAGGATCTCCTTCGCACCCGTGTTGTCGGCGACACGCAGTCGCGACTCCTGCTGGATCACGTCTATCTCCTGAATGTCTGCCGGTTCCCCGGGAGCCGCTCACGCGAGCGGCCCCCGGAGCCTGGCGGAACTGTCCTGCGGGTTTGCCCGCAGGAATTACTTGGCCTTCTCGAGGATCTCGACGACGCGCCAGCGCTTGGTCGCGGACAGCGGCCGGGTCTCCATCAGGAGGACGCGGTCGCCGACACCCGCGGCGTTCTGCTCGTCGTGCGCCTTGAGCTTGTTGGTACGGCGGATGACCTTGCCGTACAGCGCGTGCTTCACGCGGTCCTCGACGGCGACGACGACGGTCTTGTCCATCTTGTCGCTGACGACCAGACCCTCACGGGTCTTGCGGAAACCGCGCGTTTCCTTCTTCTGCTCAGTCACGTTGCTCTCGCTCATCAGGCGTTCTCCACCGTCTCAATGCCGAGCTCACGCTCACGCATGAGGGTGTAGATCCGGGCGATGTCCTTGCGGACCGCCTTGAGACGGCCGTGGTTCTCGAGCTGACCCGTGGCCGCCTGGAAGCGGAGGTTGAACAGCTCTTCCTTGGCCTCGCGGAGCTTCGCGAGAAGCTCCTCGTTGCCCAGCTCGCGCAGCTCGGACGCCTTGGTACCGGCCGACATCACGCTTCACCTGCCTCGCGCTTGACGATCCGGCACTTCATCGGCAGCTTGTGGGCCGCACGAGTCAGCGCCTCACGGGCGATCTTCTCGTTGGGGTACGACAGCTCGAACATGACGCGTCCGGGCTTGACGTTGGCCACCCACCACTCCGGAGAACCCTTACCGGAACCCATGCGGGTCTCGGCCGGCTTCTTGGTGAGCGGGCGGTCCGGGTAGATGTTGATCCAGACCTTGCCGCCACGCTTGATGTGACGGGTCATGGCGATACGAGCCGCCTCGATCTGGCGGTTCGTGACATAGGCCGGGGTCAGCGCCTGGATGCCGTACTCGCCGAACGCAACCTGCGTGCCACCCTTGGACAGGCCGGTGCGCTTGGGGTGGTGCTGCTTGCGGTGCTTGACCCTACGGGGGATCAGCATGTCGGTCAGGCCTCCGTTCCGGTGCTCTCAGCCGGAGCGGCGGCGGGCGCCTCGGCCTTGGGGGCCTCGGCGGCCGGAGCCTGCTGCTGCGGCTTGCGACCGCGCCGCTCGCCACCGCGGCCACGGGCCGGGCGGTCGGAGCCGCCGCGGGCCGGGCGGTTGCCCGCACGGGCGGCAGCGTTCTCGGCGCGGACCTCGGCGATGTTCTTGACGTCGCCCTTGTAGATCCAGACCTTCACACCGATGCGGCCGAAGGTCGTCTTGGCCTCGAAGAAGCCGTAGTCCACGTTCGCGCGGAGCGTGTGCAGGGGCACGCGGCCCTCGCGGTAGAACTCCGAGCGGGACATCTCGGCGCCGCCGAGGCGGCCACCGCACTGGATCTTGATGCCCTTGGCGCCGGCCTTCATCGCGGACTGCATGCTCTTGCGCATGGCCCGGCGGAAGGAGACGCGGGAGGAGAGCTGCTCGGCGACGGCCTGGGCCACGAGCTGAGCGTCGGTCTCGGGGTTCTTGACCTCGAGGATGTTCAGCTGGACCTGCTTGCCGGTGAGCTTCTCGAGGTCGCCGCGGATACGGTCGGCCTCGGCACCACGGCGGCCGATGACGATGCCCGGACGAGCGGTGTGGATGTCCACACGCACACGGTCACGGGTGCGCTCGATCTCGACCTTGGAGATGCCGGCGCGCTCCATGCCGGACGTCATCATCCGGCGGATGGCGACGTCTTCCTTGACGTAGTCCTTGTACAGCTTGTCGGCGTACCAACGCGACTTGAAGTCGGTCGTGACACCGAGCCGGAACCCGTGCGGGTTTACCTTCTGGCCCATTACCGGGTTCCTTCCTTGCTGCTGACGACCACGGTGATGTGGCTGGTCCGCTTGCGGATCCGGTAGGCGCGGCCCTGGGCGCGCGGACGGAACCGCTTCAGGGTCGGGCCCTCGTCGACGTAGGCCTCGGAGACGTAGAGGCTGTCGACGTCCGTGTGGTCGTAGTTGTGCGCGGCGTTGGCAATGGCGCTGTCGAGCACCTTGCCCACCGGAACCGAGGCTGCCTGCGGAGCGAATCGCAGGACGGCCTGGGCCTCCGTGGCGTCCATGCCACGGATGAGGTCCACCACACGGCGGGCCTTCATGGGCGTGACGCGGATGTACCGCGCCTGGGCCCTGGCTTCCATGGTTGTCCTTCCAGTTACTTACGTGTCTGCTGCGATCCGCGCCTAGCGGCGCTTCGACTTCCGGTCTTCCTTGACGTGGCCCCGGAAGGTGCGGGTCGGCGAGAACTCGCCGAGCTTGTGGCCGACCATCGACTCGGTGATGAACACCGGGATGTGGGTCTTGCCGTTGTGCACCGCGATCGTGTGGCCGAGCATCGCCGGGACGATCATGGAGCGGCGGGACCAGGTCTTGATGACGTTCTTGGTACCGGCTTCGTTCTGGGCGTCCACCTTCTTCATCAGGTGGTCGTCGACGAAGGGTCCCTTCTTCAAGCTACGAGGCATCTCAACCCGTCCTTAGCGCTTCTTGTTCGTCTTGCGGCGGCGGACGATGTACTTGTTCGACGCCTTCTTGGGCGAACGAGTACGGCCTTCCTTCTTGCCCCACGGGGACACGGGGTGGCGGCCACCGGAGGTGCGGCCCTCACCACCACCGTGCGGGTGGTCGACCGGGTTCATGACGACACCGCGGACGGTCGGGCGGACGCCCAGCCACCGCTTGCGGCCGGCCTTGCCCCAGTTGATGTTGCTCTGCTCGGCGTTGCCGACCTCGCCGACAGTGGCGCGGCAGCGGACGTCGACCAGGCGGATCTCGCCGGACGGCATGCGCAGGTGGGCCATGGAGCCCTCCTTCGCGAGCAGCTGCACCGAGGCGCCGGCGGAGCGGGCGAACTTGGCGCCGCCGCCGGGACGCAGCTCGATGGCGTGCAGCGTGGTACCGACCGGGATGTTGCGCAGGGCGAGGTTGTTGCCCGGCTTGATGTCGGCCCCGGGGCCGTTCTCCACGCGGTCGCCCTGGTTCAGGCCACGCGGCGCGAGGATGTAGCGCTTCTCGCCGTCCGCGTAGTGCAGGAGCGCGATGCGCGCGGTGCGGTTGGGGTCGTACTCGATGTGCGCGACCTTCGCCGGCACGCCGTCCTTGTCGTGACGACGGAAGTCGATCACGCGGTAGGCGCGCTTGTGGCCACCGCCCTGGTGGCGGACGGTCACACGACCGGAATTGTTACGGCCGCCCTTGCTGTGCAGGGGACGGACCAGCGACTTCTCCGGCGTGGACCGCGTGACCTCGACGAAGTCGGCGACGCTGGAGCCACGACGGCCCGGAGTCGTCGGCTTGTACTTGCGGATACCCATTTCTCAGTCCTCGTCCGATATCGAACGATCCTGACCGCTTACGCGGTCGGACCGCCGAAGATGTCGATACGGTCGCCCTCGGCGAGGGTCACGATCGCGCGCTTGGTGGCGGCACGCTGGCCGAAGCCCGTGCGGGTCCGCTTGCGCTTGCCGACGCGGTTGATCGTGTTGACCCCGGTGACCTTGACCGAGAAGACCGACTGCACGGCCTCCTTGATCTGGGTCTTGTTGGCACGCGGGTCGACGAGGAACGTGTACTTGTTCTCGTCGATGAGCGCGTAGCTCTTCTCGGACACCACCGGCTTCAGCAGCACGTCACGGGGGTCCGTGTACGCCTTGCTGGCCGGGGTGACGACGGTGTTCTTGCCCTCGGTGGCGTGGCGGCGGGCCTTGGCGACGCGCGCAGCCTTGGCCGCCTTGGCGGCCTTCGAGGCGATCGAGGGGTGACGGGCAGCCATCAGACCTCGCTCCCTTCGTTGTCGTTGGCCTTGTTCGGGCCGGCGACGAAGGACTCGAAAGCGGCCTTGGTGAAGACCACGTCGTCCGAGACGAGAACGTCGTACGTGTTCAGCTGGCCCGGCTCCAGGATGTGCACCTGGGGCAGGTTGCGGGCGGACAGCCACGCGAGCTCGTCGGAGCGGTCGGCGACCAGGAGCAGGTTCTTGCGCTCGCTGATCTTGCCGAACAGGCTCTTCGCGGCCTTCGTGGACGGCTTGTCGCCCTCGATCACGCCGGTGACGACGTGGATGCGGTTGTGACGCGCCCGGTCGGTGAGGGCGTGACGCAGAGCGGCAGCCTTCATCTTCTTCGGGGTGCGCTGCGAGTAGTCGCGCGGCACGGGGCCGTGGACCACGCCACCGCCGGCGAACTGCGGCGCACGCGTCGAACCCTGGCGGGCGCGGCCGGTGCCCTTCTGGCGGTACGGCTTCTTGCCACCGCCGCGGACCTCGCCGCGCGTCTTCGTCTTGTGGGTGCCCTGGCGGGCAGCGGCCAGCTGCGCGACGACGACCTGGTGGATCAGCGGAACGCTGACCTTCTCAACGCCGAAGATCTCCGCGGGGAGCTCGACGGTACCGGCCTTGTCGCCCGCCGGCGAAAGGATGTCAACAGTGCTCATCGGTTACCTCAGGCCCCCTTGGCCGCGGTGCGGACCAGGACGAGGCCGCCGTTCGGACCGGGAACCGCGCCCTTGATGAGCAGCAGACCCTTCTCCGCGTCAACGGCGTGGACGGTCAGGTTCTGGGTGGTGACCCGCTCGTTGCCCATGCGACCCGCCATGCGGAGGCCCTTGAACACACGGCCCGGGGTGGCGCAGCCACCGATGGAACCGGGCGAGCGGTGCTTGCGCTGGGTGCCGTGCCCGGCGCCGAGGCCACCGAAGTTGTGACGCTTCATGACACCGGCGAAGCCCTTGCCCTTGCTCTTGCCGGTCACGTCGACCTTGGTGCCGGCCTCGAACACCTCGGCGGTGATCTCCTGGCCCAGCGTGTACTCGGAGGCGTCCGACGTGCGGATCTCGACGAGGTGACGACGGGGGGTGACGTCGGCCTTGGCGAAGTGGCCCTTGAGGGGCTTGTTCACCTTGCGCGGGTCGATCTCGCCGAAGGCGATCTGGACGGACTCGTAGCCGTCGACGTCGTTCGTACGGATCTGGGTGACGACGTTGGGCCCGGCCTTGACGACGGTGACGGGAACAACGCGGTTGTTCTCGTCCCACACCTGCGTCATGCCGAGCTTCTCGCCCAGGATGCCCTTGATCTGCTTAGCCATCTCTCAGATCACCAGGCCTCAGAGCTTGATCTCGATGTCGACACCGGCCGGGAGGTCGAGTCGCATCAGAGAGTCAACGGTCTTGGGGGTCGGGTCGAGGATGTCGATCAGGCGCTTGTGCGTGCGCATCTCGAAGTGCTCGCGCGAGTCCTTGTACTTGTGCGGCGACTTGATGACGCAGTACACGTTCTTCTCAGTGGGCAGCGGCACCGGGCCCGCGACCGACGCACCAGTGCGGGTCACCGTCTCGACGATCTTCTTCGCCGAGGAGTCGATGACCTCGTGGTCGTAGGCCTTGAGCCGGATGCGGATCTTCTGTCCCGCCATGGCTACTTCGTAGTCCTGTCTCTCTTCACGCTCTGGAACCCGGCGTTCCAGCCCTTCTCCTCCGACCCACGCGGTCGGGCGTGTCGCGCTCCCGCTGACATGGATGTCCCTTGATCGAACATTCCTGCGGGAATGCACACGGCCCTACCGGAACCGCGGACCGGGGGCGACAGCGTCATGTGCTGACGCGGACCCGCCGGGTGCCTGGCCGGCGCCGCGCACACGCTTCCCGGAAGATTCCCGTACGTCCGCCCCTGATCAGGGACGACGAGTACTGTGGGACTCGCTTCCGGTCCTCCCGGCGGGAGGCGCGCAGCATCAACACTCGACCGAGCAACTCGGACAGTCTGCCATACGGGGCAGGGGCCTGGCCAATCGAGCGGAAGAGAGTACCCCGCAGGGGCCTCGGATCAAACAGGGTGGCGTCGGTCAGCGCCGTTTCGCAACCGCCGCGGCACCCCGGCTCACGTTTTCACGACCGTGAGGACGACCACCGCGTCCTCCAGTGCCTCCAGCGCGTGGCGGGCCGGGGGGATCGCGATGAGGTCGCCGGTACGGCCCTCCCAGGCGGTGTCACCGCTGGTCAGACGGACCCGGCCGCGCAGCACCAGCAGGGTGGCCTCGCCGGGGCTGTCGTGCTCGGAGAGCCCGGTGCCGGCGGTCAGCGCGAGCAGGGTCTGGCGCAGGGCGTGCTCATGGCCGCCGTAGACGGTGGTGGCGCTGCGGCCGTTGTCCGCCGCGGCGGCGCGCTCCAGATGTTCACGGGCCAGGGCGTCGAGTGAGAACTTCCGCATGCCTCAAGCCTCCGTCGCGCACCGGGTGCCCACCAGGGCCATCCGGGGCACATCCTGTCCTCCGCCACGATTCACTCCGACGGGCGGTGCCCGGCCCCGCCCCTCGCGACACCGACGCGATACCGACGCGCCCGCTGCTCACCCGGTCCTGGCTGGATCTGACGTTCCTTCACTGGGCGGCCGACCCGGCGTGCCTCGGGGACTTCGGGCAGCGTGGCTGTCGTAACCGCGGGCATTCGTACCCCCGGGGCGATGGGGGTCCCCCACTCGAGCGCAGTCGGGAGTGGGGGAGGGTGGGCGATGGGGGTCCCCCCGCTCGAGCGCAGCCGAGAGTGGGGGAGGCACCCCCTGCAGGGGGCTAGCGCGACCCACCCCCGGCCGGCGCACCCGCACCGGGCGCAGGCGGCCCTCAGATGAGGCCCTGCGCGAGCATCGCGTCCGCGACCCGCTCGAACCCGGCGATGTTGGCCCCGGTGACGTAGTCACCAGGGGCGCCGTAACGATCAGCGGTCTCCGCGCAGGTCGTGTAGATGTCCGTCATGATGCGCGCCAGCTCCGCCTCGACCCGCTCCGCCTTCCACGACGTCCGCGACGCGTTCTGCGTCATCTCCAGCGCACTGACCGCGACCCCACCCGCATTGGCCGCCTTACCGGGCCCGAACGCGACACCGGCTTCCTGGAACAGATCGACGGCCTCGGGCGTGGCCGGCATGTTGGCCCCCTCGGAAACCGCCTTCACCCCGTTGCGGATCAGCGCCGCGGCATCGGCCGCGTTCAGCTCGTTCTGCGTGGCCGAGGGCAGCGCCACGTCCGCCGGCACCTCCCAGACACGCCCGCCCGGCACGAACCGCGCCGAGCCGCCCCGGCGCTCCGCGTAGGCGCTCACCCGCTCGCGCTCCACCTCCTTGACCTGCCGCAGCAGCTGGACGTCTATGCCCTTCTCGTCGACGACATAGCCGCTGGAGTCGGAGCAGGTGACGGGATTGGCACCGAGCGCGGCCAGCTTCTCGATGGTGTGGATCGCGACATTGCCGGAGCCGGAGACCACTGCGGTCTGCCCCTCCAGGTCCTCACCGCGGGCCCGCAGCATGGCCTCGGCGAACAGCACATTGCCGTACCCGGTGGCCTCGGGCCGGATCAGCGAGCCGCCCCAGCCGGCGGCCTTGCCGGTGAGCACGCCGCCCTCCCAGCGGTTGGTGATCCGCCGGTACTGGCCGAAGAGGTAGCCGATCTCGCGGGCGCCGACGCCAATGTCACCGGCCGGGATGTCGGTGTACTCGCCGATGTGCCGGTACAGCTCGGTCATGAAGGACTGGCAGAACCGCATCACCTCGGCGTCGCTGCGCCCCTGCGGGTCGAAGTCGCTGCCGCCCTTGCCGCCACCGATGCCGAGCCCGGTCAGCGCGTTCTTGAAGATCTGCTCGAAGCCGAGGAACTTGATGATCCCGAGGTTCACCGAGCGGTGGAAGCGCAGTCCGCCCTTGTACGGGCCGAGGGCGCTGTTGAACTCGACCCGGAAGCCCCGGTTGACGTGGACCCTGCCCTTGTCGTCCTGCCAGGGCACCCGGAAGATGATCTGCCGCTCGGGCTCGACGAGCCGCTCCACGAGCCCTGGCTCCGCGTACTCGGGACGGGCCTCGAGCACGGGGGCGAGCGTCTGCAGCACCTCGCGTGCCGCCTGGTGGAACTCGGGCTCCGCCGGGTTGCGGCGCTCGATCTCGGCGCGCAGCCGGTCGAGCGAGGTGGAAACGCTGTGTGAGGCGGTTCGTGTCACTGCAGATTCCCTTCTGGCACGGCTGTTCCCGGTGAGGCATGCCCAGAGATACGCATGCGCACCGGTGGACGCTCGGCTTCGTTGCCGCGCGCAGACACATGGCCGCTTCCGGAAGGTACCCGCAGAAGCGACCTACTCTCATTTTTGCACTTGCACAGATCCTGAGGCCAAAGGGGGTGGCGGGACCGGCTCACAGACCCACTCTCTTCGACGCTCGACACCTCGCGGCGATCATGTGAGCCACGCATGTCACTGCGCCCCGCGGCGATCCACAGGGAGCAGTGACATACCCAGGGATACGCGCGGCCGACACCTTCAAGCAAGGTCAGGGCGCCGCTCCATCAGCGGCGCCCTCGAAGACCTCCGCCACCGACGCCGCCGTGATCGCCCGCGTGAACCAGACACTCAGCATGCCGAGATCCGAACACCCGAGAATCCGCTCCCGCGCCTCCTCCGGCACCTCGACACCCCGATGAGCCAGCAGCACCAGGATGTCCTTCGCCCGCCCCTCGGCCTGACCCTCGGCCCGGCCTTCTGCCCTGAGCTGCTGAGCGGTCTGCGACTGGAAGAACGAGAGGTCCACGGCCATGAGATGCCTCCAGAGATCAGCGGCCGGCGTCCTGCCGAGGCCCCCGCGCCCCGCGGCGATCCACAGGGCGTAGTGACACAGACGTAGCGGCCGACACCTTCAGCAAGGTCCAGGCGCCGCTCCATCAGCGGCGCCCTCGAAGACCTCCGCCACCGACGCCGCCGTGATCGCCCGCGTGAACCAGACACTCAGCATGCCGAGATCCGAACACCCGAGAATCCGCTCCCGCGCCTCCTCCGGCACCTCGACACCCCGATGAGCCAGCAGCACCAGGATGTCCTTCGCCCGCCCCTCGGCCTGACCCTCGGCCCTGAGCTGCTGAGCGGTCTGCGACTGGAAGAACGAGAGGTCCACGGCCATGAGATGCCTCCAGAGATCAGCGGCCGGCGTCCTGCCGAGGCCTTGTTCCGTGAGCTCGATGAAGAAGACTGCGCTGTTCTCGTCCTCGGTCGATAAGCCTTTGAGTGCCTTTGCCAGCGCATTCAGTATGGCATCGGCCCCCTGATCACGGCTGTGCAGCGCGGCTGACAGAACCGTGAGCGGAATGTCGCGGGCGGCTTCGTCGGGACTGTCGATCACCGGGACGTCGTCCGGACCCAGCACGAGGGGGCGCAAGGTGAGCGTGGGCCACTGCCGGGGACCGATGTCGATCTGCCGGGCAGCCCACGCGGCCGTCCCCCGGTCTGCGCAGACGACCAGGAGAACCGGAGGTATGCGGTACTTGGCGTACGCGTACGAGAGGTAGTACGCCCAGCTCGCGGGCTTGCGCGGGTCCGGCTCGCCCTGTGACTCGACCGCGAGGAGAAAGCTGCCGTCCTCGGTGTCCATCTGCAGCAGGGTGTCCACCCGGCGCTCCAGCGGCCGGGTCTCCGTCAGGTCGGTGGAGAGCTCGACCGTGGAGATGGGCGGGGGAAAGGCGGCGCCGAGGTTTCTGGCGACGCGGGCGAAGAGGCCCGGGTCCTCCTGGAAGATCCGGTGCAGGGCCTCGTGCGATGAACTGACCACGGGGCCAAGCTATGGGCGGACCGGCATACGCCGGGGGCACATGCCCATCCTTCATACGACCGAGGGAACCGCGGGAAGGAAGGCTGACGCCACGGTCGTACGTGCACGCGA
>NZ_BAAAIZ010000051.1:0-43704 GCF_039526425.1 Streptomyces thermospinosisporus | reverse complement strand
GCGGTTGCTCGCAGTGGAGCTACCAGGTCAGACCAGCAAGTCTTACTTGATGATCTTGGTGACCTGGCCGGCGCCGACGGTCCGGCCACCCTCGCGGATGGCGAACTTCAGGCCCTCCTCCATGGCGACGGGCTGGATCAGCTCGACGCGCATCTCGGTGTTGTCGCCCGGCATGACCATCTCGGTGCCCTCGGGGAGGTGCACCACACCGGTCACGTCCGTGGTACGGAAGTAGAACTGCGGGCGGTAGTTGTTGAAGAACGGGGTGTGGCGGCCACCCTCGTCCTTCGACAGGATGTAGGCCTGGGCCTCGAACTCGGTGTGCGGGGTGACCGAGCCCGGCTTGATGATGACCTGGCCGCGCTCGACGTCCTCGCGCTTGATGCCGCGGAGCAGCAGACCGACGTTCTCACCGGCCTGGCCCTCGTCGAGCAGCTTGCGGAACATCTCGATGCCGGTGACCGTGGTCTTGGTCTTCTCCGGCTTGATGCCGATGATCTCGACTTCCTCGTTGACCTTGAGGACACCACGCTCGATACGGCCGGTGACGACCGTACCGCGACCGGTGATGGTGAAGACGTCCTCGATCGGCATCAGGAACGGCTTGTCGACATCGCGCTCCGGCTCCGGGATCGAGGTGTCGACAGCGTTCATGAGCTCCATGACGGACTCGGCCCACTTCGGGTCGCCCTCGAGCGCCTTCAGCGCCGAGACCTTGACGACCGGAACCTCGTCGCCGGGGAACTCGTACTCGGAGAGGAGCTCACGCACCTCGAGCTCGACGAGCTCCAGGATCTCCTCGTCGTCCACCATGTCGGCCTTGTTCAGGGCGACCACGATGTACGGCACGCCGACCTGGCGGGCCAGGAGCACGTGCTCCTTGGTCTGCGGCATCGGGCCGTCGGTGGCGGCGACCACGAGGATGGCGCCGTCCATCTGGGCAGCACCGGTGATCATGTTCTTGATGTAGTCCGCGTGACCCGGGCAGTCGACGTGGGCGTAGTGACGCGCCTCCGTCTGGTACTCGACGTGCGCGATGGAGATGGTGATACCGCGCTGGCGCTCCTCGGGAGCCTTGTCGATCTGGTCGAAGGCCGAAGCCTCGTTCAGGTCCGGGTACTTGTCGTGCAGCACCTTGGTAATGGCGGCCGTGAGGGTCGTCTTACCGTGGTCGATGTGACCGATGGTGCCGATGTTGACGTGCGGCTTAGTCCGCTCGAACTTCGCCTTCGCCACTGGGGTCCTCCTGTGGAGTGGTTCTGTACGCCTTACTCATCGGCGCCAGGTGATCTTTGCTGGGAAACCCGGGCCCGGGGCATTCCGACGGGTTGATGGCGGAATGCCCCTTGCAGGCTCCGGGGTCAAGCCTACGGCGTGTGGACGGAGTCCGTTACTCGCCCTTGGCCTTCGCGATGATCTCCTCGGCGACGTTCCGCGGAACCTCGGCGTAGGAGTCGAACTGCATCGAGTAGCTTGCGCGACCCGACGTCTTGCTGCGGAGGTCTCCGACGTAGCCGAACATCTCCGACAGGGGCACGAGGCCCTTCACGACGCGGGCACCGGCCCGCTCCTCCATGGCCTGGATCTGGCCACGGCGGGAGTTGATGTCGCCGATGACCTCACCCATGTAGTCCTCGGGCGTGGTGACCTCGACGGCCATCATCGGCTCCAGGAGCACGGGCGAAGCCTTGCGCGCGGCCTCCTTGAAGGCCTGCGAACCGGCGATCTTGAACGCGAGCTCGGAGGAGTCCACCTCGTGGTAGGCACCGTCGAGCAGCGTCACGCGGACGCCGGTCATCTCGTAGCCGGCGAGGACGCCGAACTGCATGGCCTCCTGGCAGCCGGCGTCGACCGAGGGGATGTACTCCTTCGGCACGCGGCCACCGGTGACCTTGTTGACGAACTCGTACGAGGCGTCGCCGCCCTCGATCGGCTCGATCGAGATGATGACGCGAGCGAACTGGCCGGTACCACCCGTCTGCTTCTTGTGGGTGTACTCGACCTTCTCGACCGCCTTGCGGATGGTCTCGCGGTACGCCACCTGCGGCTTGCCGACGTTGGCCTCGACCTTGAACTCACGGCGCATGCGGTCGACCAGCACCTCGAGGTGCAGCTCGCCCATGCCGCCGATGATGGTCTGGCCGGTCTCCTCGTCCGAGTGGACCTGGAAGGACGGGTCCTCCTCGGCCAGGCGCTGGATCGCGACGCCGAGCTTCTCCTGGTCGCCCTTCGACTTGGGCTCGATGGCGACCTGGATGACCGGCGCCGGGAAGTCCATGGACTCCAGGATCACCGGGCTCTTGTCGTCGGAGAGCGTCTCACCGGTGGTGGTCTGCTTCAGACCCATGACGGCGACGATGTCGCCGGCGCCCACCGACTCGATCTCCTCACGCTTGTTGGCGTGCATGCGGTAGATCTTGCCGATGCGCTCCTTCTTGCCCTTCACGGAGTTCAGCACCTGGGTGCCGGACTCCAGGCGGCCGGAGTACACACGGACGAAGGTGAGCTTGCCGAGGTGCGGGTCGCTCATGATCTTGAACGCCAGCGCCGACAGCGGCTCCTCGTCGGACGGCTTGCGCCGGACGATCGTCTCCGGGTCCTTCGGGTCGTGACCCTCGATGGCCTCGACGTCGAGCGGCGAGGGCAGGTAGCGCACGACCGCGTCGAGCAGGGGCTGCACGCCCTTGTTCTTGAACGCGGTACCGCAGAACACGGGGGTGACGGTGGTGCCGCCGCCCTTGCCGGAGGCGATGGTGATGCGGCGGATCGCCGCGTACAGCTGCTCCTCGGTGGGCTCCTGGCCCTCGAGGTACAGCTCCATCAGCTCCTCGTCGTTCTCCGCGACGGCCTCGAGCAGCTTGCCGCGCCACTCCTCGGCGGCCTCGGTGTGCGTGGCCGGGATGTCGGTGACGTCGTACATCTCGCCCTTGGCGGCCTCGGCGGACCACACGAGCGCCTTCATGCGGACCAGGTCCACGACGCCCTTGAAGTCGGCCTCGGCACCGATCGGCAGCTGCATGACCAGCGGCTGCGCGCCCAGGCGGTCCTTGATCATGTCGACGCAGCGGTGGAACTCGGCACCGGTGCGGTCGAGCTTGTTGACGAAGCAGATGCGCGGAACGCCGTAGCGGTCCGCCTGACGCCACACGGTCTCGGACTGAGGCTCGACGCCGGCAACGCCGTCGAACACCGTCACGGCACCGTCGAGCACGCGCAGGGAACGCTCCACCTCGACGGTGAAGTCGACGTGGCCAGGCGTGTCGATGATGTTGATGGTGTGGTCGACGTCGTCCAGCTGCCAGTGGCAGGTGGTGGCAGCAGAGGTGATCGTGATGCCACGCTCCTGCTCCTGCTCCATCCAGTCCATGGTGGCAGCGCCGTCGTGGACCTCACCGATCTTGTAGGAAACGCCGGTGTAGAACAGGATCCGCTCGGTGGTCGTCGTCTTGCCCGCGTCGATGTGGGCCATGATCCCGATGTTGCGGACCCTGGCCAGGTCAAGCGAAGTGGTAGCCATAAGGCTTCAGTCTTCTCTCGGTCTCGATGGGGTCTGCGACTACCAGCGGTAGTGCGCGAAGGCCTTGTTGGACTCGGCCATCTTGTGCGTGTCCTCGCGCTTCTTCACAGCGGCACCGAGGCCGTTGCTGGCGTCGAGGAGCTCGTTGAGCAGACGCTCGGTCATGGTCTTCTCGCGACGGGCGCGGGAGTAACCGACCAGCCAGCGCAGTGCCAGCGTGTTGGCACGGCCGGGCTTGACCTCGACCGGGACCTGGTAGGTGGCACCACCGACGCGGCGGGACTTGACCTCGAGGGTCGGCTTGATGTTGTCGAGAGCGCGCTTGAGCGTGATGACCGGGTCGTTGCCGGTCTTCTCACGCAGGCCCTCCATGGCGCCGTAAACGATGCGCTCGGCGGTGGAGCGCTTGCCGTTCAGCAGCACCTTGTTGATCAGGGAGGTCACCAGGGGGGAGCCGTAAACCGGGTCGACGTGGACCGGGCGCTTCGGGGCGGGGCCCTTACGAGGCATTCTTACTTCTCCTTCTTGGCGCCGTAACGGCTGCGGGCCTGCTTGCGGTTCTTGACACCCTGGGTGTCGAGGGAGCCACGGATGATCTTGTAACGAACACCCGGCAGGTCCTTCACACGGCCGCCTCGCACGAGCACGATGGAGTGCTCCTGCAGGTTGTGTCCCTCACCCGGAATGTAAGCGGTGACCTCGATGCCGCTGGTCAGACGCACACGCGCGACCTTGCGGAGGGCCGAGTTCGGCTTCTTCGGGGTGGTCGTGAACACACGCGTGCAGACGCCTCGACGCTGGGGCGAGCCCTCGAGTGCGGGCGTCTTGTTCTTTTCGACCTTGTCCTGCCGGCCCTTACGGACCAGCTGCTGGATCGTAGGCACTACTTCTCCGGTTTCTGTGTGCCGATGGGTACAGCTAACCTGGAACGTCGCCGACCCACGCGGTCGGGTGTGTCGAATCGTGCGGACCTTCGCCACAAGGCGAAAAGAAGCGCAGATTGCGGTGGCCGTTCATCGGCCTCCGGTGCGGTTGTGATGGCACGCACGAAGGCCAGGGCACACCCCAGGCACAAGGTCTGAGCGTACCTATCGCATTCGCTGCGGTCAAAACAAATGGGCGCCTCCCACAGGGGTGCGGGACACATGTCAAGACCCCGCGTCGAAGACGATCTTCAAATCTCCGGCCCACGGGTGATTCAGGTGATTTGTCCATCGTAGACCCACCGGTCCCTGGCTCTCGGCGGAAGCCCCGCGGCCGGGCTCCGGACCCGGGGGAACTCCCCTCAGGCAGCCACCAGCGCCAGCACGAACGACAGGATCAGCAGCACCGCCCACGCCGCGTTCGACAGCCACCCGAGCGCCAGCCCGGTCAGCGCCAGCGCGTCCCCCTCCTCACCGGTGCGCGCCATCTCCGCCCGCGCGGCATGCCCCAGCACCACCGCCGGGATGCCGGTCAGCCCGAACGTCAGCAGACACAGCCCCCCGCACACGGCCGAGGCGACCGCCTTGCCGTTCACCCGCGGCCTGGGCGCCGGCAGGAACGCCGGGGGCACGGGATGCGCCACGGGGTGCGGAGCGGGCCCCTGCGGCAGATCCGCCACCAGCAGCGCCAGCTCCCCCACCGTGCGCGCCGCGTACGCCCGTGCCACGCGCCGCTCGAACTCCTGCTGCTCCATGCGCCCCTCGCCGTACCCGGCTCTGAGCACGTCCACGGCCCGTTCCCGGTCGGCGTGCGAGGCGAGCATCGACGGCGCGTTCTGAGGGCCCCACGGCTGCCACGGCTGCGGGACACCGGGCTGCTGCTGCCAGGGCTGCCACGAGGGATACGGCGGCTGCGACACGGGGCACCTCCCGGAAGACCGGAGTGTCTCCATGATGCGCCCAGCGGCCCGTTCAGGCACCGACAGACGCACCGGCGGACCCGCCGGGGAACGCCGAAGGGCGGCCACCCCTCGCGGAGTGGCCGCCCTTCAGCGGACGTGCGCCTTACTGGTTGTACGGACCGTAGTCGTAGTCCTCCAGCGGGACGGCCTGGCCGGAGCCGGTGCCGAACGGCGAGTAGTCGATGTCGTCGTAGCCGACGGCCGAGTACATCGCGGCCTTGGCCTCCTCGGTCGGCTCGACCCGGATGTTGCGGTAGCGGGACAGGCCCGTACCGGCCGGGATGAGCTTACCGATGATGACGTTCTCCTTGAGGCCGATCAGCGAGTCGGACTTGGCGTTGATCGCCGCGTCCGTGAGGACTCGCGTCGTCTCCTGGAAGGACGCCGCCGACAGCCAGGACTCCGTGGCCAGCGAGGCCTTGGTGATGCCCATGAGCTGCGGACGGCCGGAGGCCGGGTGACCGCCCTCCTGGACCACACGACGGTTCTCCTGCTCGAACTTCGAGCGCTCGACCAGCTCACCGGGCAGCAGCTCGGCGTCGCCGGACTCGATGATCGTCACCCGGCGCAGCATCTGCCGGATGATGATCTCGATGTGCTTGTCGTGGATCGACACACCCTGCGAGTTGTAGACCTTCTGGACCTCGCCGACCAGGTGGACCTGGACGGCACGCTGGCCCAGGATGCGCAGCACGTCGTGCGGGTTGGTGGCACCCACGGTGAGCTTCTGGCCCACCTCGACGTGCTCGCCCTCGCTGACCAGGAGACGGGCACGCTTCGAGATCGGGTAGGACGTCTCGTCGCTGCCGTCGTCCGGCGTGATGACGATCTTCTTGGTCTTCTCGGTCTCCTCGATCCGCACGCGGCCGGAGGCCTCGGAGATCGGGGCGACACCCTTCGGGGTACGGGCCTCGAAGAGCTCGACGACACGCGGCAGACCCTGGGTGATGTCGTCACCGGCCACACCACCGGTGTGGAAGGTACGCATCGTCAGCTGGGTACCGGGCTCACCGATGGACTGGGCGGCGATGATGCCGACCGCCTCGCCGATGTCCACCAGCTTGCCGGTGGCCAGCGAACGGCCGTAGCACATCGCGCAGGTGCCGACGGCGGACTCGCAGGTCAGGACCGAGCGGGTCTTGACCTCCTCGACGCCGCGGGAGATCAGCTCCTCGATGAGCACGTCGCCCAGGTCGGTGCCGGCCGGGGCCAGCACCTGGCCGTCGACCACGATGTCCTCCGCGAGGCAGCGCGCGTACACCGAGGTCTCGACGTTCTCCGCCTTGCGCAGCACGCCGTCGGCGTCGCGGTTGGCGATCTTCAGGCGCAGGCCGCGGTCGGTGCCGCAGTCCTCCTCGCGGATGATGACGTCCTGGGAGACGTCGACCAGACGACGGGTGAGGTAACCCGAGTCGGCGGTACGCAGAGCCGTGTCCGCCAGACCCTTACGGGCACCGTGCGTGGAGATGAAGTACTCCAGCACGGACAGACCCTCACGGAACGAGGCCTTGATGGGCCGCGGGATCGTCTCGTTCTTGGCGTTCGACACCAGACCGCGCATACCGGCAATCTGACGCATCTGCATCATGTTGCCTCGCGCACCCGAGTTCACCATCATGAAGATCGGGTTGGTCTTGGGGAAGTTGTCGTTCATCGCCTCGGCGACCTCGTTGGTCGCCTGGGTCCAGATCTGGATGAGCTCCTGCGTGCGCTCGTCCTTGGTGATCAGACCGCGCTCGTACTGCTTCTGGACCTTCTCGTCAGCGGCCTCCCACTTGGCGACGATCTCCTTCTTCGCCTCGGGGACGACCACGTCGGAGATGGCGACGGTGACGCCGGAACGGGTGGCCCAGTAGAAGCCGGCCGCCTTCAGGTTGTCGAGCGTCGCCGCCACGATGACCTTCGGGTAGCGCTCGGCGAGGTCGTTGACGATCTCGGAGAGCTGCTTCTTGCCGACCTCGTAGTCGACGAACGGGTAGTCCTCGGGCAGCAGCTCGTTGAAGAGCGCCCGGCCCAGGGTGGTGTTCAGCCGGAAGCTGTCACCGGGCTGCCACTCGGGCTCACCCTCCTCGCGCGCCGGCGGGGTCCAGCCGCGCGGCGGGATGGTGCCGACCGGGAAGCGGATGTCGATCTTCGACTGGAGCGACAGCTCGCCCGCGTCGAAGGCCATGATCGCCTCGGCGACCGAGGAGAAGGAACGGCCCTCGCCCTTCAGGTCGCGCATCTCGCCGTCGGTGGTGAGGAAGAACAGACCGAGGACCATGTCCTGGGTCGGCATCGTCACCGGACGGCCGTCGGCCGGCTTGAGGATGTTGTTCGAGGACAGCATCAGGATGCGGGCCTCGGCCTGGGCCTCCGCGGACAGCGGCAGGTGCACGGCCATCTGGTCACCGTCGAAGTCCGCGTTGAACGCGGTGCACACGAGCGGGTGGATCTGAATGGCCTTGCCCTCGACCAGCTGCGGCTCGAAGGCCTGGATGCCCAGACGGTGCAGGGTGGGCGCACGGTTCAGCAGCACCGGGTGCTCGGCGATGACCTCTTCGAGGACGTCGTACACCACGGTGCGGCCGCGCTCGACCATCCGCTTGGCGCTCTTGATGTTCTGCGCGTGGTTCAGGTCGACCAGGCGCTTCATCACGAACGGCTTGAACAGCTCCAGCGCCATCGCCTTCGGCAGACCGCACTGGTGCAGCTTCAGCTGCGGACCGACCACGATCACGGAACGCGCCGAGTAGTCGACACGCTTACCGAGCAGGTTCTGGCGGAAGCGGCCCTGCTTGCCCTTGAGCATGTCGCTGAGGGACTTCAGCGGACGGTTGCCGGGGCCGGTGACCGGACGGCCGCGGCGGCCGTTGTCGAAGAGGGCGTCAACAGCCTCCTGAAGCATGCGCTTCTCGTTGTTGACGATGATCTCGGGCGCGCCGAGGTCCAGCAGCCTCTTCAGACGGTTGTTGCGGTTGATGACCCGGCGGTACAGGTCGTTCAGGTCGGAGGTCGCGAAGCGGCCACCGTCCAGCTGCACCATCGGACGCAGGTCCGGCGGGATGACCGGGACGCAGTCCAGGACCATGCCCTTGGGGCTGTTGGAGGTCTGCAGGAACGCGGAGACGACCTTCAGCCGCTTCAGGGCGCGGGTCTTCTTCTGGCCCTTGCCGGTGCGGATGATCTCGCGGAGCTTCTCGGCCTCCTCCTCGAGGTCGAAGGACTCCAGGCGCTTCTGCAGCGCCGCGGCACCCATCGAGCCGTCGAAGTACGTGCCGAAGCGGTCACGCAGCTCGCGGTAGAGCAGCTCGTCGCCCTCGAGGTCCTGGACCTTGAGGTTCTTGAACCGGTTCCACACCTCGTCGAGGCGGTCGATCTCGCGCTGCGCGCGGTCGCGCAGCTGCTTCATCTCGCGCTCGGCACCCTCGCGCACCTTGCGGCGCGCATCGGCCTTGGCGCCCTCGGCCTCCAGCTCGGCGAGGTCGGCCTCGAGCTTCTTGGCGCGGGCCTCCAGGTCGGCGTCGCGGCGCTGCTCGATCTGCTGGCGCTCGACGGAGACCTGGGCCTCCAGCGAGGGCAGGTCGCGGGCACGGCGCTCCTCGTCGACCCACGTGATCATGTAGGCGGCGAAGTAGATGACCTTCTCGAGGTCCTTCGGCGCCAGGTCCAGCAGGTAGCCCAGGCGCGACGGGACGCCCTTGAAGTACCAGATGTGCGTGACAGGGGCGGCCAGCTCGATGTGGCCCATCCGCTCACGGCGCACCTTGGCGCGCGTGACCTCGACGCCACAGCGCTCGCAGATGATGCCCTTGAATCGGACGCGCTTGTACTTGCCGCAGTAGCACTCCCAGTCCCGGGTCGGACCGAAGATCTTCTCGCAGAAGAGTCCGTCCTTCTCGGGCTTGAGGGTGCGGTAGTTGATGGTCTCGGGCTTCTTGACCTCGCCGTGGCTCCACTGACGGATGTCGTCAGCGGTGGCCAGGCCGATCCGGAGCTCGTCGAAGAAGTTGACGTCGAGCACTATGCGTCAATCCCTCTCAGGGTCGTAAGTCTGTGGTCTGAAACGGGGGTCCTGGGGCCGGCGGCCTCCTGTGGGAAGGCCGCCGGACTCCCGTCAGACCTCTTCGACGCTGCTCGGCTCGCGCCGGGACAGGTCGATACCGAGCTCCTCCGCTGCGCGGAAGACGTCCTCGTCGGTGTCACGCATCTCGATGGACATACCGTCGCTGGACAGCACCTCCACGTTCAGGCAGAGCGACTGCATCTCCTTGATGAGCACCTTGAAGGACTCGGGGATGCCGGGTTCGGGGATGTTCTCGCCCTTGACGATGGCCTCGTAGACCTTCACGCGGCCGGTGACGTCGTCGGACTTGATGGTCAGCAGCTCCTGGAGGGCGTAGGCGGCGCCGTACGCCTCGAGTGCCCACACCTCCATCTCGCCGAACCGCTGGCCACCGAACTGGGCCTTACCGCCCAGCGGCTGCTGGGTGATCATCGAGTACGGACCGGTCGAGCGGGCGTGCAGCTTGTCGTCGACCAGGTGGTGCAGCTTGAGGATGTACATGTACCCGACGGAGATCGGGTCCGGGAACGGCTCACCGGAGCGGCCGTCGAACAGCCGCGCCTTGCCGGACGGCAGCACCAGGCGGTCGCCGTCGCGGTTGGGCATGGTGTGCTCCAGCAGACCGGCGAGCTCGTCCTCGCGGGCACCGTCGAAGACCGGGGTGGCCACGTTGGTGCGCGGCTCGACGCGGTCGGCTCCGATCGCCTGGAGGCGCTTGGCCCACTCCTCCTGGAGGCCGGAGACGTCCCAGCCCTGGCTGGCGAGCCAGCCGAGGTGGATCTCCAGGACCTGTCCCGGGTTCATGCGGGACGGCACACCCAGCGGGTTGAGGATGATGTCGACCGGGGTGCCGTCCTCCAGGAACGGCATGTCCTCGATCGGCAGGATCTTGGAGATGACGCCCTTGTTGCCGTGGCGGCCGGCGAGCTTGTCACCGTCGGTGATCTTGCGCTTCTGCGCGACGTAGACGCGGACCAGCTGGTTCACGCCCGGCGGCAGCTCGTCGCCCTCCTCGCGGTCGAAGACGCGCACGCCGATGACCTTGCCGGTCTCGCCGTGCGGCACCTTCAGCGAGGTGTCACGGACCTCACGGGCCTTCTCACCGAAGATCGCGCGCAGCAGGCGCTCCTCGGGGGTCAGCTCGGTCTCACCCTTCGGGGTGACCTTGCCGACGAGGATGTCGCCGGCGATGACCTCGGCACCGATGCGGATGATGCCGCGCTCGTCGAGGTCGGCGAGGACCTCCTCGGAGACGTTCGGGATGTCCCGGGTGATCTCCTCGGGGCCGAGCTTGGTGTCACGGGCGTCGACCTCGTGCTCCTCGATGTGGATCGAGGAGAGGACGTCGTCCTGCACGAGGCGCTGCGACAGGATGATCGCGTCCTCGTAGTTGTGGCCCTCCCACGGCATGAACGCGACCAGGAGGTTCTTGCCGAGCGCCATCTCGCCGTTCTGGGTGGCCGGGCCGTCGGCCAGGACCTGCCCCTCGACGACGCGGTCGCCCTCGGAGACGATGACCTTCTGGTTGACCGAGGTGCCCTGGTTGGAGCGGGCGAACTTGGCCAGGCGGTACGTGATGTACGTGCCGTCGTCGTTGGCGGTGGTGATGTAGTCCGCGGAGACCTCCTGGACCACACCGGACTTCTCGGCCTTGACGACGTCGCCGGCGTCGACGGCGGAGCGGTACTCC
Organism: Streptomyces thermospinosisporus; assembly: GCF_039526425.1. NCBI lineage: Bacteria > Bacillati > Actinomycetota > Actinomycetes > Kitasatosporales > Streptomycetaceae > Streptomyces > Streptomyces thermospinosisporus. The sequence continues at coordinate 32,567 of NZ_BAAAIZ010000051.1, read as the reverse complement.
ATGCCGGTGCCGACGAGCGGGGCCTCCGCCTGGATCAGCGGAACGGCCTGGCGCATCATGTTCGCGCCCATGAGGGCACGGTTGGCGTCGTCGTGCTCCAGGAAGGGGATCATGGCGGTCGCGACCGACACCATCTGGCGCGGCGAGACGTCCATGTAGTCCACGTCCTCGGGGCCGACGTAGTCGACCTCGCCGCCCTTGCGGCGGACCAGCACGCGGTTCTCGGCGAACCGCAGGTCGTCGGTGAGCGGCGCGTTGGCCTGCGCGATGACGTAGCGGTCCTCCTCGTCGGCGGTCAGGTAGTTCACCTCGTCGGTGACCTGGCCGTCGACGACCTTGCGGTACGGCGTCTCGACGAAACCGAAGGCGTTGACCCGGCCGTAGGTGGCGAGCGAGCCGATCAGACCGATGTTCGGGCCTTCCGGCGTCTCGATCGGGCACATGCGGCCGTAGTGCGAGGGGTGCACGTCACGGACCTCGAAGCCGGCCCGCTCACGGGAGAGACCACCCGGGCCGAGCGCGGACAGACGACGCTTGTGCGTCAGCCCGGACAGCGGGTTGTTCTGGTCCATGAACTGGGACAGCTGGCTGGTGCCGAAGAACTCCTTGATGGAGGCGACGACCGGCCGGATGTTGATCAGGGTCTGCGGCGTGATCGCCTCGACGTCCTGCGTGGTCATGCGCTCGCGCACGACGCGCTCCATCCGGGCCAGACCCGTGCGGACCTGGTTCTGGATGAGCTCGCCGACGCTGCGCAGACGGCGGTTGCCGAAGTGGTCGATGTCGTCGGTCTCGACGACGACCGTCTCGCCGTTGTCGCCGACCGTCTCGGTCTCGCCGGCGTGCAGCTTCACCAGGTACTTGATCGTCGCGATGATGTCCTCGACGGTCAGGATGCCCGCGTCCAGCGGGGTGTCCGTACCCAGCTTCTTGTTGACCTTGTAGCGGCCGACCTTGGCGAGGTCGTAGCGCTTGGGGTTGAAGTAGAGGTTCTCCAGCAGCGTCTGCGCGGCCTCACGCGTGGGGGGCTCGCCCGGACGCAGCTTGCGGTAGATGTCGAGCAGTGCGTCGTCCTGGCCCTGGGTGTGGTCCTTCTCCAGGGTGGCGCGCATCGACTCGTACTCGCCGAACTCCTCCAGGATCTGCTCGGTGGTCCAGCCGAGCGCCTTGAGCAGCACGGTGACGGACTGCTTGCGCTTGCGGTCGATGCGCACACCGACCATGTCGCGCTTGTCGATCTCCATCTCCAGCCAGGCACCCCGGGAGGGGATGATCTTGGCGGAGAAGATGTCCTTGTCCGAGGTCTTGTCGATGCTGGAGTCGAAGTAGACACCAGGCGAACGGACCAGCTGCGACACCACGACACGCTCGGTGCCGTTGATGACGAAGGTGCCCTTGTTCGTCATGAGCGGGAAGTCGCCCATGAAGACGGTCTGGGACTTGATCTCGCCGGTCTCGTTGTTGGTGAACTCGGCGGTGACGAAGAGCGGAGCCGCGTAGGTGAAGTCGCGCTCCTTGCACTCGTCGATGCTGTTCTTCGGCGGCTCGAAGCGATGGTCACGGAAGGTCAGCGACATCGACCCGGAGAAGTCCTCGATCGGAGAGATCTCCTCGAAGATCTCCTCCAGACCGGACTTGGTGGGGACGTCCTGACCGTTCTCGAGAGCCTCCTCGACGCGAGCCTTCCACGCGTCGTTGCCGAGCAGCCAGTCGAAGCTCTCGGTCTGGAGCGCGAGAAGGTTCGGAACCTCGAGGGGCTCCTTGATCTTTGCAAAGGAGATGCGCAGCGGGGCGGTGCTGGCGCCGTTGTTCGTATTCGCGGTCGAGGCGTTGCGCGAGGCGGCCAAGAGGGGGTCCTTCCGAGGGCTCGGACTCACTACGCGCGTACCGGTCCCCCACCGTGCCCCGGGACAGACTCCTTCTGACGTGACCGAAAGGCCAGGTCAGAGGCGTTCTGTACGTCGGTGCTGAGGCGAGGGCAGACCCCTGGTGACGGGCAGGGGGCAGCTAACAGGCAGCGCAAAGGGTCAGTGTAGCCACTCGGCACACTGATGTCCAGTGCGGGTTTTCACGACCCTCGTTGTTCTCAACGCCCTCGGCATGCCTGCCCTCAATGCACGTTGATACTGCCCTCTTCGTCGTCGATCCATGCCTCGGATTCGGATCCTTGTGACGACGCGTCCTGAGAATTGCGCGCTGCGTGCGGTTCGTCAAGGCCCCCTTGCCCGAACTGCCCGAACCGAGACGCCCGAAGAGACGACGATGATCACCATACCCCCCGTCACCGGGCGTGCAAGGCAACCACGGGGACGCCCGCCGGAACGCCGAAGAGCGACCACCCGGTTGGATGATCGCTCTTCGGTCCTGCAGCGTTACAAGGCCCCTACGAGACCCTGTGCGACAAGGTCTTACTTGACCTCGACCGAGGCGCCGGCGCCCTCGAGGGCCTCCTTGGCCTTGTCGGCGGCCTCCTTGTTGACCTTCTCGAGAACCGGCTTCGGGGTGCCGTCGACCAGGTCCTTGGCCTCCTTCAGGCCCAGGGAGGTCAGCTCGCGCACGACCTTGATGACCTGGATCTTCTTGTCGCCGGCACCGGTGAGGATGACGTCGAACTCGTCCTTCTCCTCAGCAGCGCCGGCCTCGCCGCCGCCCTGAGCAGCGCCACCGGCCATGACGACCGGAGCGGCCGCGGCGGCGGTGACGTCGAACTTCTCCTCGAAGGCCTTCACGAACTCGGAGAGCTCGATGAGGGTCATCTCCTCGAACTGGGCCAGCAGCTCGTCCTGGGTGAGCTTCGCCATGGTGGCGGGTCCTTCCACTAAATCGGCAGGTGCCGGATGTACTGGGTGAGGCGGGCGTACGTCGGGCCCGCATCGACCCTCGCCTCATGCAGCGAGGATCGGAAAGCGAGCCGAATTACTCGGCACCGCCCTGCTCGGCCTGCTTGGCACGAAGCGCGTCGACGGTGCGGACGAGCTTCGAGGGCAGCGCCTGGAAGACGGAGGCAGCCTGGGACTGCTTCGCCTTGAAGGCACCGGCCAGCTTGCTGAGCAGAACCTCGCGGGACTCGAGGTCCGCAAGCTTCTTGATCTCGTCGGCGGACAGCGCCTTGCCGTCAAGGACACCGCCCTTGATGACGAGATTCGGGTTCTCCTTGGCGAAGTCACGAAGACCCTTCGCCGACTCCACCGGGTCACCGGTGACGAAGGCGACGGCCGTCGGACCAGCGAAGAGCTGGTCGTCCAGCGTGATCCCGGCCTCGTTGGCCGCAATCTTGGTCAGCGTGTTCTTCACCACGGAGTACTGGGCGTTCTCACCGAGCGAACGACGCAGCGTCTTGAGCTGCGCCACGGTGAGACCGCGGTACTCGGTCAGCACGGCGGCGTTGGAGTTGCGGAACTTGTCCGTCAGCTCGGCAACCGCGGCAGCCTTGTCGGGCCTCGCCATAGAGCCTCGGCCTCCTTCCGGGTGATTCGGACCGCGCGGACCCGAAGGAGGACTGGGGAAAACGAAACGCCCCGGGCGCAGGCACACGGGGCGTAGCTCAACCGCTTCCTCGACGCACGGGGCGGCGAGTCACGGGAACTCTTCCACTGTCACCTGCGCGGGTCGTCCGCAGTTCAGCGGATCCTTCGGCCACCGAGCCCTCTTACGAGCGCACGGCAACGACCAGCGGTCTTTGGCTTCCGTGGAAGAGTACGTGACCGGATCGTCGTCAGGCAAATCGGCCGGACGGGGGCTGCAAGGGGCTCAGGCCCCCAGGTCCGCACCGGACTCCTCACCGAGGCCCGCACCGGACTCACCGCCGAGGCGCTCCAGCTCCTCGAGCATCTCCATGAAGTCGAAGGTGTCGCCGGCCGGCGGGGCCTGGACGTCGGCCTTCGCGCCGTAGTCGGAGTAGTGGGCCGTCATCTTCATCGTGCCCTGCGGGAACTTCATCCCGACGACCATCTTCACCGGCAGGTCGTCCTCGTTGACCCAGACCTCGGTGTCGTAGCCCTTCATGCCGGCCTTCTCCAGGCCGTCGACCAGCTCCTGGCGCTCCTTCTTCGAGAGCATGCTCTCGGCGCCCTGGTTGGCCTCCAGCATCTCCTGGACGCTCAGCGTGCCCTTGTAGTGCTCCGTGTCGACGCCGTCGGCCTTCTCCGGGCCGACGTGCTTGAGGTTGGGCGACTCCAGCAGCAGGGCGAGCTGCTGGGCCGGGTCCTGGTTCATGTTCTGCAGGCTCTGGGTCATCTGCCGCTGCGCGTCGGCGTCACCGGACTTCTCGGCCAGTGCGCCGAAGTCCATCTTCATCCAGTGCTTGCCGTCCATCTCGGCGACCTGCTTGGCGCCCATGTTCATGTACATGACGTCGTCGAGCATGATCATGCGCATCTGCTCGGGCGCCTCCGGGTCGCCGGCGGCGAGCGCGGAGCCCCTCATGGTGACGTCCATGACGCCCGGGTCCCAGCCCTGGACACCCGAGATCTCCGTGGTGCCGCCGCCCGCCGCGGCCGGCATGGCCATGGTGATCCGCACCTTGGCTGACTTGACCTCGGAGGTCTTCCTGTAGGCGGCCTGCAGCACCTCGGTCATGCTGCTCTGCGACCTGGCCCCGGAGTCCGAGGAGCCCGCCGCCTTCTTCCCGCCCCCGTCACCGTCCTGGCAGCCCGCGACCCCCGCCACGACGGCCGCTGCCGTCAGACAGACACCTGCGCGCTTCCATGCGGACATGGCCATGAATTCCCCCCTGTGTTTCTTCCAGCTGTCTCTGCCCAGCTGTATCTGCTGTATCTGCTGTATCTGCTGTGTCCCGCGCCGTGCACGCGTCTCCCTGCGCCGTGCACGCACCTCGGATCAATGCCTGGAACGTTAACGCACCGCGCTGACACAGGCGCAGGAAAAAACCCGCCCCCTCGCCCTGGCGGGCGTGGGGGCGGGCTTCACAGCGCGCGCGGACCGGCCGGGCTCAGGCCGCGGCCGGGTCCTCCTCGACGAGGAGGTTGCGGGTGCGGTTCGGGTCGACCGGAATGCCGGGGCCCATCGTGGTGGTGATGGCGGCCTTCTTGATGTAGCGCCCCTTGGCGGCCGACGGCTTCAGACGGAGGATCTCCTCCAGCGCGGCGGCGTAGTTCTCCACCAGCTGGGTGTCGTCGAACGACGTCTTGCCGATGATGAAGTGCAGGTTCGCGTGCTTGTCGACACGGAACTCGATCTTGCCGCCCTTGATGTCGTTGACAGCCTTGGCGACGTCCGGGGTCACGGTGCCGGTCTTGGGGTTCGGCATCAGACCACGGGGACCGAGCACGCGGCCGAGGCGGCCGACCTTGCCCATGAGGTCCGGGGTGGCGACGACGGCGTCGAAGTCCAGACGGCCCTTCGAGACCTCGTCGATCAGCTCGTCGGCGCCGACGATATCGGCGCCCGCGGCACGCGCGGCCTCGGCACGGTCGCCGGTCGCGAAGACCAGGACCCGGGCGGTCTTACCGGTGCCGTGCGGGAGGTTCACGGTGCCACGGACCATCTGGTCGGCCTTGCGCGGGTCGACACCCAGGCGGAAGGCGACCTCGACGGTGGCGTCGAACTTGGTCGTGGAGGTCTCCTTGGCGAGACGGACGGCCTCAAGCGGGGCGTAGAGCTTTTCCCGGTTGACCTTGGCGTCCGCAGCGCGGAGAGCCTTGCTGCGCTTGCTCACTTAAAGCTCCTGGAGGTTCTTAGGAGTTGTGGTCCGGGCCGAGCAGGCCCTTCCACACTTCTGTGGTGGCTTGGGGAGGTGGAGGTCAGCCCTCGACCGTGACGCCCATGGAACGGGCGGTGCCGGCGATGATCTTCTCGGCGGCGTCCAGGTCGTTGGCGTTGAGGTCGGGCATCTTGGTCTGGGCGATCTCACGGACCTGGTCGCGGGTGATCTTGGCGACCTTGGTCTTGTGCGGCTCGCCGGAGCCCTTCTCCACGCCCGCGGCCTTGAGGATCATCTTGGCGGCCGGCGGGGTCTTGGTGATGAAGGTGAAGGAACGGTCCTCGTAGACCGTGATCTCCACCGGGATGACCCAACCGCGCTGCGACTCGGTCGCGGCGTTGTAGGCCTTGCAGAACTCCATGATGTTCACGCCGTGCTGACCCAGCGCGGGGCCGACCGGCGGGGCCGGGTTGGCGGCACCGGCCTGGATCTGGAGCTTGATGAGCCCCGTGACCTTCTTCTTCTTGGGAGGCATGGCTCTCCGGGTCCTTTCGCATTCGGGTCCTGCCCGCGTCATCGGGGACCACCCGGACGCAGGCATACCGCGCAACTTTAACGGGTAGAGATGCGCGGCCAAAAACCGAGCAGGTCAGACGAGACGCGAGCGCCTGTCTGACCTGCTCGGAAGTAGTACGTCCAGAAAGTACTGAGCGCGCTCAGTTCTTCTGGATCTGGTCGAACGACAGCTCGACGGGCGTCTCGCGGCCGAAGATCTCCACCAGGCCCTTGACCTTCTTCGAGTCGGGGTTGATCTCGTTGATGGTCGCCTGCAGCGTGGCGAACGGGCCGTCGGTGACGGTGACCGAGTCGCCCACCTCGAAGTCCAGCACCTGGACCTCGACCTTGCGCTGCGGAGCCGGCTTGCCCTCGGCCTCGGCGGCCTCCCGGGCGGCCTTCTCCTCGGCCTCCGGGGCGAGCATCTTGACGATCTCGTCCAGGGTCAGCGGGTACGGGTCGTAGGCGTTGCCGACGAAGCCGGTGACACCCGGCGTGTTGCGCACGACGCCCCAGGACTCGTTCGTCAGATCCATCCGGACCAGGACGTAGCCCGGCAGCTTGTTCTGCTTGATCGTCTTGCGCTCGCCGTTCTTGATCTGGACGACCTCTTCCTGCGGCACCTCGGCCTGGAAGATGTAGTCCTCGACGTTCAGCGAGACGGCGCGCTGCTCGAGGTTGGTCTTCACCCGGTTCTCGTAACCGGCGTAGGTGTGGATGACGTACCACTCGCCGGGCAGGCCCCGCAGCTCCTCGCGGAGCTTCTCGACGGGGTCGCGCTCGTCCTCGGCCTCTTCCTCGGCGGCTTCCTCGCCCGCCTCGCCCTCGGCGGCCTCAGCCTCGGCAGCCTCGGTCTCCTCGGTGCCGGCCTCGTCCGCGGCGGCGTCCGCAGCCCCGGCCTCCTCCGAGGCCGCGGTGTCCTCGCTGTCCGCGCCCTTGGCAGTCTCGAGCTCGTCCTCGACGACGAACTCGGCCCCCTCGCCGCGAGGCTCAACGGCGTCGTTCACGTTCGGGTCAGACACGGTGGCTGCTTCTTCCTGGATACAGAGGGGTGGAACACGCGAAAGGGGCGCCGGGTACCTCGGCGCCCTTCGCTCTCGGCTCAGCCGAAGACGTACTTGGCGGCGTTGCTGAGGCCATAGTCGAACAGGGTGATCAGGCCGATCATGATGACGACGAAGATGATCACTGCGGTCGTGTACGACGTCAGCTGGTTGCGGGTGGGCCAGACGACCTTGCGGAGCTCAGCAACGATCTGACGGTAGAAGAGCGCGAGCCGCTTCAGCGGGCCCTTCTTGGCTCGCTTGCCGCCCTTACGGGGCTTCTTCCTGGAGTCCGGCGCCTCGTCCTGGGCATCAGGCATGTCGATGGAGCCCACGGCGTCCGTCACTCGTCCTCACCTGATTCCGGGTCGTGGCCGTGCCGCGCCCGGTCTGAGCCGCACGGCGGTGCATAGCTGTACGTACATGCGCACACATCCTGGCGAAGGTGTGTGTAGCAGGGCCGGAGGGACTTGAACCCCCAACCGCTGGTTTTGGAGACCAGTGCTCTACCAATTGAGCTACGACCCTTTGTGTGTTCCCCAACGTACCGCATCCAACCGGATGCTAGGTGTGCACCGGATGATCGCGGGCTGCTGGAGGCCAACGAGGTGAGAGTGTACGTGGTCTGCGGCCGGGCGTCGAACAGATACCTCCGGCGGTGGGCCGCCCGGGGCGAAGATCACGTACGGATCACATACATCGACGCCGCTCACGGGCGGCCGATCCGGACGGATGTTCAGGGTTTGCCCGGTCCTGTTCAGTCTGTGAAACCCCGGTGCCGTGCCGGTTTCCGGTCTGAAACGATGGGCCCATGAGCGCTGCAACCCCTCCCACCGAGCGCCGGGTCTCCGCCCGCATCGGCGCGATCTCCGAGTCCGCCACTCTCGCCGTGGACGCCAAGGCCAAGGCCCTCAAGGCCGCCGGGCGGCCGGTGATCGGCTTCGGTGCCGGTGAGCCCGACTTCCCGACTCCGGACTACATCGTCGAGGCCGCGATCGAGGCCTGCAAGAACCCGAAGTACCACCGCTACACCCCGGCCGGCGGCCTGCCCGAGCTGAAGAACGCGATCGCCGCGAAGACGCTGCGCGACTCCGGCTACGAGGTGGACGCCTCGCAGATCCTGGTCACCAACGGCGGCAAGCAGGCCATCTACGAGGCCTTCGCCGCGATCCTGGACCCGGGCGACGAGGTCATCGTGCCCGCGCCGTACTGGACGACGTACCCCGAGTCGATCCGGCTGGCCGGCGGTGTGCCGGTCGAGGTGGTCGCCGACGAGACGACCGGCTACCGGGTCACCGTGGAGCAGCTCGAGGCCGCCCGCACCGAGAAGACCAAGGTCGTCCTGTTCGTCTCCCCCTCCAACCCGACCGGCGCCGTCTACAGCGAGGCCGAGACCGAGGCGATCGGCCGCTGGGCCGTCGAGCACGGGCTGTGGGTGCTGACCGACGAGATCTACGAGCACCTGGTCTACGGCGACGCGGTCTCCGTCTCGCTGCCCGCGCTGCTGCCCGAGCTGCGCGACAAGTGCATCGTGGTCAACGGTGTGGCCAAGACGTACGCGATGACCGGCTGGCGCGTGGGCTGGATCATCGGCCCGAAGGACGTCGTCAAGGCGGCGACCAACCTGCAGTCGCACGCCACCTCCAACGTCTCCAACGTGGCGCAGGCGGCGGCGCTGGCCGCGGTCTCCGGCGACCTGGAGGCGGTGGCGAAGATGCGGGAGGCGTTCGACCGGCGCCGCAAGACCATCGTGCGGATGCTCAACGAGATCGACGGCGTGGTCTGCCCGGAGCCGGAGGGCGCGTTCTACGCCTACCCGTCGGTGAAGGCGCTGATCGGCAAGGAGATCCGGGGCAGGCGTCCGCAGAACACGGTGGAGCTGGCGGCGCTCATCCTGGAGGAGGCCGAGGTCGCGGTGGTGCCGGGTGAGGCGTTCGGCACGCCCGGGTATCTGCGGCTGTCGTACGCGCTGGGGGACGAGGACCTCGTCGAGGGGGTCTCGCGGATCCAGAAGCTGCTGGCGGAGGCGCGGGACTGACGGGACCGGCGGGACTGAGGTTCCGGTCCGGTTCCGGTTCTGTGCGGCTTGGGCGCCCGGGTTTCCCGGGCGCCCTTTGTCGTGGGTCGTGGGGGTACGGGCAGGGGTGCGTTCACGTCAGGGGGGTCGTTTGTGCGAGCAAGACCACGTATGGGGAAAGCGCTACCGGGGCGGGCGGGGCGTGCGGCAGGATCCTGGGATGGAGCGTGTACGTGATCTCTCTGAGCTTCCGAAGGCCCATCTGCACCTGCACTTCACCGGGTCGATGCGGCCCGCCACCCTGCTGGAACTGGCCGACAAGTACGGTGTGCGCCTGCCCGAGACGCTGACCGACGCGCTGATCAGCGGGGAGCCGCCCCGGCTGCGGGCCACCGACGAGCGGGGCTGGTTCCGCTTCCAGCGGCTGTACGACGCCGCCCGCTCCTGCCTGCGCGAGCCGGACGACATCCGGCGCCTGGTGCGGGAGGCTGCGGAGGAGGATCTGCAGGACGGCTCCGGCTGGCTGGAGATCCAGGTCGACCCGACCTCGTACGCGCCCCGGCTCGGCGGGCTGATCCCGGCGCTGGAGATCATCCTGGACGCGGTGGACGCGGCGATGCGGGACACCGGCCTCGGGATCCGGGTCCTGGTGGCCGCCAACCGGATGAAGCACCCGCTGGACGCGCGCACCCTGGCCCGGCTGGCGGTGCGGTACGCGGACCGGGGAGTGATCGGGTTCGGGCTCTCCAACGACGAGCGGCGCGGCCTGGCCCGCGACTTCGACCGGGCGTTCGCCATCGCGCGCGAGGGCGGGCTGCTGTCGGCGCCGCACGGGGGCGAGCTGACCGGGCCCGCGTCGGTGCGGGACTGCCTGGACGACCTGGAGGCCGACCGGATCGGTCACGGGGTGCGGGCCGCGGAGGACCCGCGGCTGCTGCAGCGGCTGGCGGACCGGCAGGTGACGTGCGAGGTGTGCCCGGCGTCGAACGTGGCGCTGGGGGTGTACGAGAAGCCGCAGGACGTTCCGCTGCGGACGCTGTTCGACGCGGGGGTGCCGCTGGCTCTGGGCGCCGATGATCCGCTGCTGTTCGGGTCGCGGCTGGCGGCGCAGTACGAGATCGCGCGGCGGCACCACGGGTTCTCGGACGCGGAGCTGGCGGAGCTGGCCCGGCAGTCGGTGCGGGGGTCGGTGGCTCCGGAGGACGTGAAGGCGAAGCTGCTGTCCGGGATCGACGACTGGCTCAACACGCCGCTCGCCTGAGCTTGCGGGGTCTTTCTGGAGGAGGGGGGCTCTCCAGAGGCTGACGCCCAGGGTTCAGAGGCTGACGCCCACCGTCACCGGCTCGTTGACCAGGGTGATCCCGAAGGTGCCGCGGACGCCGGTGACCACCTCGCGGGCGAGGGCCAGCAGGTCCTCGGTGGTGGCGTTGCCTCGGTTGGTCAGGGCGAGGGTGTGCTTGGTGGAGATGCGGGCGGGGCCCTCGCCGTAGCCCTTGGTGAAGCCTGCCTTGTCGATGAGCCAGGCGGCGGAGGTCTTGGTGTGTCCGTCGCCGGCCGGGTAGGCGGGGGGCTCGGCGTCGGGGCCGAGGTGCTGCTTCACGCGGGTGCGGAACGCCTGGAACTCGTCGTCGGTGAGGATCGGGTTGGTGAAGAAGGAGCCGGCCGACCAGGTGTCGTGGTCCTCGGGGTCGAGGACCATGCCCTTGCCGGCGCGCAGCTTGAGCACGGTCTCGCGGGCCGTGGCGAGGGGGACGCGGTCGCCGGGTTCCACGCCGAGGGCGCGGGCGGTCTCGGCGTACCGGATCGGGCCGGAGAGGCCGCCGGCGTCCTCCAGGTCGAAGCGGACGCGCAGGACGACGTAGCGGGTGGGGTCGCCCTTGAAGCGGCTGTGGCGGTAGGAGAAGGCGCAGTCGGCGTTGGAGAGGGTGACCGTCTCGCGGGTGCGGCGGTCGTAGGCGATCACCTCGGTGATCGTGGAGGAGACCTCCTGGCCGTAGGCGCCGACGTTCTGGATGGGGGTGGCTCCGGCGGAGCCGGGGATGCCGGACAGGCACTCGATGCCGGCGAGGCCGGCCTCCACGGTGCGGGCCACGGCGTCGGTCCAGACCTCGCCGGCGGCGAGTTCCAGGCGGGTGCCGTCGAGGGTGAAGCCCTTGGTGGCGATGACCAGGGCGGTGCCGTCGAAGCCCTTGTCGCCGATGACGAGGTTGGAGCCGCCGCCGATGATGAGGAGCGGGGTGCCGGTGTCGTCGGCCTCGCGGACGACGGAGATCACCTCGTCGTCGGTCGTCGCGGTGACCAGGCGGGCGGCGGGTCCGCCCAGCCGGAAGGTGGTCAGCGGGGCGAGCGGGGCATCAAAGAGTTCCTGCACGCCGCCAAGCGTACGGGGGCGCTGGTCGCTGAGACCTACGGGGCCGGGTGGGTGGGGGTGCGCGTCGACTGTGGCTGGAGGTGGGTGGGGGTTCGCGTGGCCATGCCTGCGGCGCAACTGCTCCTCCGGTGGGGGGTGCGCGTAGCGCCTACTGCCGGTGAGTGAGTCGGGGCCGGGGTGGTGGTATCCGTCCTCGGTCTGGCGCGAAATCGGTCACTTTTCGACTACTGGCGCGGACGCGCCAGCCGCTGCGGGCGGACACCACCACCCCGACCCCTCCCCGCCGCGCGCGTCCGCGGCCGCCTACGGCCGACTTCGCTCGCGCGCCGTGCGCGACTGCCGTAGCTGCGGGCAGTCGTGCCGCTGGGGCGATGGGGGTCCCCCCGCTCGAGCGAAGTCGAGAGTGGGGGAGGGTGGGCGATGGGGGTGCCCCCGCTCGAGCGCAGCCGAGAGTGGGGGCACCCCTCCAGCGGGGCTAGCGCAACCCACCCCCGCCCAGCACCCACCCCGGGTGCCCTAGGAAGGTCGGACCCCGCAGCGCCGCAGGCACACCGCACAGCCCACCCCCTCAATTCAGACGCCGCTGCGCCTCCTCCCACTCCACCGGCAGCTCACCGCCCTTCGCCGTCCAGCTGACGAACTTCGCCTCCCGCATCTGCCCAGCCAGCCCCCGAGAAGTACCCGCATGCGGCGCAGACCGAGCGAACTCACCGAGCGCCTTCGACGACTCCCAGGCCGAAAGAGTCCAGAAGGTGCGCTTGAACACCTCCGCCTTCAGCGTCGCCCCGTACGCCCCCGGCGCCCTGCTCACCTGGCGCCACACACCAGGCGTCCTGAAGAAGAACTTCAGCGCCCCCCACAGCGACTTCGTCTCGAACCGCGAGGCGAAGACATGCGCCTCGGCACCGGCCGGCGGAGTGTTCGGAACGGTCCAGGGAAGAGTAGGCATGATCGTGCTCCTTTGGGTTCCGCCCGTTCAGGCGGTCGTGGATTCCAGAACCTGCTCGGCCGGACGGCCGGCGGCCGGGGGTTCACTCGGGCGCCCCGCCTTGCGCCCCGGCACGACCAGCGCCGCCACGGCCGCGAGGCCGACGGCCGCCGCCCCCACCACCAGGGCCGGCCGCAGCCCGTCGACAAAGGCCTGCGGCGTCTCGTAGCCGCCCTGCGCGGAGAAGATCGAGGCCATCACGGCGATGCCGAGCGCCCCGCCCACCTCACGCAGCGCGTTGTTGGCCCCGGAGGCGATGCCCTGCTCCTTCGGCAGCACGCTGGACATCACGATGTTGGAGGCCGGCGCGAAGAACAGCGCCATGCCGACCCCGCTGATGATCAGCGCGGGCAGCTGCGTGGCGTAGGAGACGTCGGCGGTGACGATCACCGCGAAGTACGCGAGCCCGAGCGCCTGGAGGAGCAGCCCGGTGGCGACGACCGGCCGCCCGCCGATGCGGTCGGAGAGGATCCCGGCGATGGGCGCGACCAGCATGGGCATGCCCGTCCAGGGCAGCATGCGCAGCCCGGCCTCGGTGGGCGAGTAGCCGAGCACGCCCTGGAGGTACTGGCTGAGCAGGAAGATCGAGCCGAACATGCCGAGGAACATCAGCAGGCTCGCCGCGTTGATGCCGGAGAAGGCACGGGAGCGGAACAGCCGCATCGGCAGCATGGGGTTCCTGGCGCGGATGCTGTAGAGGACGAAGGCGACGAGCAGCGCGCCTCCGGCGACCAGGCCGGTGAGCACCGTGCCGCCGGTCCACCCGTCGACCGGCCCGCGGACCAGCCCGTAGACGATGCCGAAGAGGCCGCCGCTGGCCAGCAGGGTGCCGGGTATGTCGAGCGGTGCTCCGGTGCCATGGGACTCGGCGAGGCGCAGCCGGGCGAGCGGGATCAGGGCGAGGCCCAGCGGGACGTTGAGCCAGAAGATCCACTGCCAGGCGATGTGCTCGGTGAGGCTGCCGCCGACCAGTGGCCCGGAGGCGACGGCCAGTCCGTTGACCGCGCCCCAGATGCCGTAGGCCATGCCGCGCCGGGCCTCGGGCACGGCGGCGGTCAGCAGGGTGAGGGTGAGCGGCATCATGACCGCGGCTCCGGCGCCCTGCACCGCGCGGGCGGCGATCAGGGTGTCGATGCCGGGGGCCATGGCCGCGGCCGCCGAGGCCAGGGTGAAGACGGAGAGGCCGGCGATGAACATCCGGCGGCGCCCGAAGCGGTCGCCGAGGGCCGCACCGAGCATCAGGAGTACGGCGAAGGTGAGCGTGTAGGCGCTCACGGTCCATTCCAGGTCGTGCAGTTCGCCGCCGAGGTCCTCGCGGATGGAGGGCAGGGCGGTGGTGACGACGAGGTTGTCGAGGGCCGCCATGAAGCCGGCGACGCTGGTGATGACGAGCGCCCAGACCACTCGGCGTGGGCTCTGCTGTGAGATCGCTGACATCTCTCCCCCAGGGAGTGTCGCTGTTAGTTATTGATGACTAACTTCTGCGCTCATGAAAAGGCGGAGTCCGCCTCTCCTGCGGGCGCGTCAGTGTTCCGGGCGGCCCTTCGTCCGGGCCGACTCGTAGACGCCTTCCCAGACCCGGTGCCCGGGCGGGAAGCCCATGGCGACCAGGCAGTTGATGAGCATTCCGTACGCCATGAAGGTCGTCGTCTCGCCGATGTCGGCCCCCAGCGGCAGATGGACGGTGTCCCACAGCCGCATCCAGCCGGCCCGCACCGCCTCACCGAACTCGTGGTCACCTTCCTGCTCCGCGGCGGCCACGGCCAGATACGTCTGCATCTGCATCATCAGCCGCTCGGGCTGCTCCGCGATGACGCGCGTATAGGCGTCGGCCATGGCATGCAGGGCCTCCTCGCCCTCCAGCCCTTCGGCGGCCTCGCTGAACGTACGGATGGTGTCCTCGATGCAGCGCTCGGCCGCGGCGAGGAAGATCGCCTTCTTGCCCGGGAAGAGCCGGAAGAGATACGGCTGTGAGACGCCGACCCGCTTGGCGATCGCCTCGGTCGACGTGCCGTAGTAGCCGCCACGGGCGAACTCGGCGGTCGCCGCACGGATCACGCTCTCGCGCCGCTCTTCCGCACTCATCCTGACCATGGACAGTAAGTTAGTACTCAATCACTAACTACGTCAAGGGGTTATGGGCCGGAGCTGCACGCGGCGGTCTTCCATGCGGCGGGCGGCCGCGTTCGGAGGGGATCAGAGGGGGCCGAGGACCTCCTCGGGGGCGGCCTTCAGCTCCAGGGTCTCGAGCACCGCGAGCAGGTGCCGCTCCTCGTAGCGGAAGTGGCTCTCCATGATCGCGGCGATGCCTTCGAGGTGGCGTTCCAGCTCCTCGGGCGGGGCCGCGTGGTCCACCGCGGTGCGCAGGCCGCCGAGCAGGTGGGCGATCATCGAGTGGTCCTGCTCCAGCGCGCGCAGCACCGGGCGGAGTTCCGGGTGCGCGGCAGCGATGGCCGGGAAGAGGGTGCGGTCCTCGCCCTGGTGGTGGACGTCGAGGGCCGTGCAGAAGCCGTGGCAGTAGAGCAGCAGATCACGGGTGGCCGTCTCGCCGGGGGTGCCGGCGGCGAGGGCGGTGCGGGTGACGTCCAGCGCTTCCCGCAGCCGGGTGTGCACCCGGCTCAGTTCCTGCCTCCAGGCGACCAGCCTGGTCGTCTCGCGCTCAGTCATGCGCGAGCGAAGGGTGCGACGAGTGCATCGTCGGCTCTCCTTCGGTCCGGCGCCTCCATGCCTGGCACGGTCTGCCACCGGCACGCGACGCTGCCGGAAGCCTACGGCGCGCGCGGCCCGTCCGTCAGCCCTTTTCGCGGTTGTGGATCAGGGGGCCGGCCGTCGGGAACGGCGAGGGGCGCCCGCCGCTGCGGACGCCCCTGGAGCTTGTGATCGGCTGTTGATCGGCTGCGGCTCACGCCAGCCGCACGACCGCCCGCGACATGCCCAGTACCTTCTGGCCGGCGCTGGTCACGGTGAGGTCCACGCGGACCTTGTTGTCCTCGAGCTTGGCGCCGACCTTGCCGCTGACCTCGATGACGGCGCCCTTGTCGTCGTTGGGGACGACGACCGGCTTGGTGAAGCGGACGCCGTACTCGACGACCGCGCCCGGGTCGCCGGTCCAGTCGGTCACGACCCGGATCGCCTCGGCCATGGTGAACATGCCGTGCGCGATGACGTCGGGCAGCCCGACCTCCTTGGCGAACTTCTCGTTCCAGTGGATCGGGTTGAAGTCGCCGGAGGCGCCCGCGTACTGCACCAGTGTGGCGCGGGTCACCGGGAAGGACTGCGCGGGCAGCTCGGTGCCGACCTCGACATCGGCGTAGGAGATCTTTGCGGTCATCGTGTTGCTCACGCCTCCTCGGCCGCGCGGGCCACCAGCTTGATCCAGGCGGTCACGACATGCTCGCCGGCCTCGTCGTGCACCTCGCCGCGGACGTCCAGTATGTCGTTGCCGGCCAGGGACTTGATCCCCTCGATGGTGGAGGTGACCGTCAGCCGGTCGCCGGCGCGCACGGGGCGGGAGTAGACGAACTTCTGGTCGCCGTGCACCACCCGGCTGTAGTCCAGGCCGAGCTGCGGGTCCTCGATGACCTGTCCGGCGGCCTTGAAGGTGACCGCGAAGACGAAGGTCGGCGGGGCGATCACATCCGGGTAGCCGAGCGCCTTGGCGGCCTCCGCGTCCGTGTAGACCGGGTTGGTGTCGCCCACCGCCTCGGCGAACTCACGGATCTTCTCCCGGCCCACCTCGTAGGGGGCGGTGGGCGGGTAGCTCCGCCCCACGAAGGACTGGTCGAGCGCCATGCGCGCGTGCCTCCTGTGTCTGGTGTCGTAGCCGATGGTGTCGTAGCCGATGCGTGAGGGGCCGCGTGAAGCGTGCCACGTGTGGCGGGTGGCGGCCGCACATGGGTGGCACGTGACGGGGGCCATGTGGGCACATCGGGTGGCACCGAGGGGGTGCCGTGTGCCGGGTGCCGGACGGGTGCCAAACGACGCGAGGCCGCCCCCAGTGCTTCGGGGACGGCCTCGCGAACGAGCCTGGTTTATCGCGTCTCGCGGTGCGCGGTGTGCGCGTTGCAACGCGGGCAGTGCTTCTTCATCTCAAGACGGTCCGGGTTGTTACGCCGGTTCTTCTTGGTGATGTAGTTCCGCTCCTTGCACTCCACGCAGGCCAGCGTGATCTTCGGGCGGACGTCGGTGGCAGCCACGTGAGTGCTCCTTGACGAACGGTGGACTAGAGATTGACGCACATGAAGAGTAGCCGATCGTCGGACCGACCCGGCAATCGGCTACTGAGAGTAGCGGTGACCGGACTTGAACCGGTGACACAGCGATTATGAGCCGCTTGCTCTACCGACTGAGCTACACCGCTGCGGTGCCTGCGCCGCGAGCGACGCGTGCACCAGAGCCCCAAAACGGAATCGAACCGTTGACCTTCTCCTTACCATGGAGACGCTCTGCCGACTGAGCTATTGGGGCGAGCGATGAAGACATTACACGGTCCTCCGCCGTTCGCCCAAATCCGTTTCCGGTCCCGTTGCGCTTCCCGTTGCGCTTCCATTGGGGGGCCTCGGGTGGCCGTCGGGTGACCGTCGGGTGGCCGTCGGCTGCCACTCGTCCTCTCGTTGAGTAACACTCGCCTCCCGCCGTACGTTCCCGGCGCGGCCGACCACACCGGTACGACTATTGCGCTCCTCCCGTCCCCGGGCGGGCCGCCATCCTAGGCTCGTCCCACTCTGCGTGATCTTGTCTCGCGTGTGATCTCGTCACTGCCCGGGAGTGCGATGCCCGAAAGCCAGCCGCAGCCGCCGCACCACTCGTCCTCGCCCTTCACGGGGTCCTCGCCGTCGTGGGGCGTCGCCGGGGCGGCGCCGCCGCTGCTGCTGTGCGGTGCGCGGCTCACCGACGGGCGGACCGTGGACGTACGGCTGGGCGGCGGGCGCATCGAGGCGGTCGGCACGGCGGGCAGCCTCGCGGCGCCCGCCGCACGCGTCTGCGGCAGCCGGATCGACCTCACCGGCTACCTGCTGCTGCCGGCACCCGCGGAGCCGCACGCCCACGCCGACACCGCGCTGTCCGCCGACACCGCGGGCCCCCCGTCCTACGACCCCGGGGACGTCCAGCGCCGGGCCACGGAGGCGGCACTGCTGCAGCTCGGGCACGGGGCGACCGCGCTGCGGGCCCAGGTGCGAGTGGGCGACCTGGCCGGACTCGGCGCGCTCACCGCCGTACTGCAGGCCCGGCGCTCGCTGTGCGGGCTGGCGGAACTCTCGACGGTGGCCGTGCCCCGGCTGCTGACCGGCGTCGCAGGGGCGGACGGGCTCGCGGTGCTGCGGGACGCGGTGAAGATGGGCGCCTCGGTGGTCGGCGGCTGTCCGGATCTCGACCCCGACCCCACCGGCTATGCCGAGGCGGTACTGGAGCTCGCCTCCGAGCACGGCTGCCCCGTCGACCTGCACACCGACGCCTCCGACCCCGCCCGGCTCGCCCGGATCGCGGCGATGGCGGGCGGACTGCGCCCCGGGGTGACCCTCGGTCCCTGCGGCGGGCTGGCCAAGCTGCCCGCCGAGGTCGCGGCGCGGGCGGCGGACCAGCTGGCCGCGGCGGGAGTCTCGGTGGTCTGCCTGCCGCAGGGCGGCTGCGGCGGCGCGGAACGCCGGGGCACCGCTCCGGTACGGCTGCTGCGCGCGGCCGGGGTGCGGGTGGCCGCCGGGAGCGGCGCCCTGCGGGATGTGTCCAACCCGGTCGGCCGCGGCGACCCCCTGGAGGCGGCGTACCTGCTCGCCTCCCGCCACGGCCTCTCCCCCCAGGACGCCTACGACGCGGTGAGCACCTCGGCCCGCGCGGTCCTCGGGCTGCCCGAGGTGCGCGTGGAGGCCGGCTTCCCGGCGGAGCTGCTGGCGGTGCGCGGGGACGGGCTGGCCGGGGTGCTCTCCCTGGCGTACAGCAGGATCGTGGTGCACGGGGGGCGGGTGGTGGCCCGCACCAGCGCGGTGCGGGAGTACTGCGGTACGGCGGGAACGGCGGATGCGGGGCTGCCGCGGCAGGGGCGGGGCGAAGAGTCTTAGCGGCGAGTCCTAGCGACCGGCCGCGGGGCGTCGGTCCCGCTGGGGGTGGGCCGGGGCTGCTGGGGACTCTGTACCCTCTGCGCTTCTGTGGCTCCTGTGGGCTCTGTCGCATCTGTGGGCTCTGTCGCATCTGTGGGCTCTGAGTCGGGACTCAGTGGGCTCTGTGTCGCGCGGCGATTCCCGCTGGCCGGGCGTACCGTCGGAAGCATGCGCATTGTCATCGCTGGTGGTCATGGTCAGATCGCGCTGCGGCTGGAGCGGCTGCTCGCGGCGCGCGGGGACGAGGCGGTGGGCTTGATCCGCAAGCCCGAACAGGCGGACGACCTGCGGCAGCGGGGCGCCGAACCGGTCGTGCTGGACCTGGAGTCGGCGTCGGTGGAGGAGGTCGCGGAGCGGCTGGCCGGCGCGGACGGCGCGGTGTTCGCGGCCGGGGCGGGGCCGGGCAGCGGTGCGGCTCGCAAGGAGACGGTGGACAAGGCGGCGGCCATCCTGTTCGCCGACGCGGCGGTGCGGGCGGGCGTACGGCGGTTCCTGATCGTGTCGTCCATGGGCGCCGACCCCTCGCACCAGGGTGACGAGGTCTTCGACGTCTACCTGCGCGCCAAGGGCGAGGCCGACGAGTACATCCGCAACCTGGACGGGCTGGACTGGACGATCCTGCGCCCGGGCCGGCTGACGAACGACCCCGGAACCGGCCTGGTCCGCCTGGAGGCGCACACCGGTCGCGGTTCGATCCCGCGCGACGACGTGGCCGCCGTACTGGCGGAGCTGCTGGACACACCGGCCACGGCCGGGCTGACCCTGGAGCTGATCAGCGGGAAGGTGCCCATTTCGGTGGCGGTGAAGTCGGTCGCGGGCGGGTGAGGGGGCGCGGGGTACTCGCAGACGCCGGGGCGCCTACCGAAGGCGGTGCTCGCAGACGCCGGGGCGCCTACCGAAGGCGGTGCTCGCGGACGCCGGGGCGCCTACCGAAGGCGGTGCTCGCGGACGCCGGGGCGCCTACCCACGGCGGTACTCGCGGACGCCGGGGCAGTCGTGCATGGCGCGGCACTCGCGCACGGCGCGGGACCGGAGCACGGCGTGGCACTCGCGCACGGCGCACGACGTCGCACTCCCGCGCTGCGCGGCATTCGCGCACTCCCCGGCACTCGCTCCCGCGCCCGGCACGGCGGAGGGGAACGTTCCGTAGAACGCGGCCCGTTCTCCCCCCGACCGGCGACCGCTGATCGCGTCGGCTCCCCGACCTGGCTAGGAGCGTCGTGCCCGAGACCACACCCGTCACCTCCGCCTTCGTCCCCGAGCTTCCGGCGCTGACCGCGCAGGCCGAGCGGCTGATCGAGCTGGGGGTGCACGAGATCGCGGGGCTGCCCGCCGACCAGATCCGGTCGTTCGCCAAGACGGCCGAGGCCCCCGCGGACGCGTCCTACGGCACACACCGGCGTCGGCCGCGGACTTCCGCGACCGGCGGGCCACGGGCCGGTGTGTGGCCGGCACGCTCCTCGCCGTGCACCCGGAGGCGGCCCCCCGCCTCGGCGCTGGCCCCGCTGCTGCGCCGCGAGGGCAAGCCGGGATTCGTGGTCACCGACATGCCCGACGTCGACGAGTTCACCCCGCTCGACTCGGTGACGCTCCCCGAGGGGCCTCTCTACCTCGTCGCCGGCATCGACCGCGGCGACCACATGGCCAACTGGAGTCCGGACGAGGCGCTGCCCGCGCTCACCAAGGAGTCCCGTACGCCGCTGGTGCTCACCGAGGGCATCCACTGGGTGCTCCAGCAGCCGGAGGCCCTGGAGCGCAACCACTGCTTCATGACCATCGGCTCCCGCCTCCGCAAGGCCAACGGCACGCTGGACTCCCGCACCCCGGCGATATGGATCAGCAACGGCACGGGCCGGGACGGCCGCGAGCGCCGCAACGCCCCCAAGGTCGGCTGGTGCTGGGCGGGCAACCGCCACACCTGGCTCGGCTTCGCCTCGGCGACGGGGCGTTCGGCCGGCCAGTTGGTCCCGGTCGCTAAAACAACGGCAACTGCCCCGGGAACTCCGGCACGACGTACCCGTCGAGGCCCGGCTGCTCAGGGCCGGGCAGGGCCCGCCGCCGGGACCCGGGGCACGAGGTCAGTTCCCCGTTCTGCCGCGCGCCGGGCGGATCGTGACGCGCGAACCGCCCCGCGACGACGGCGATCTCGCGACGGCACTCGGGGCAGATCCTGCGACGGGACGACGACATGCGGCCAGTGTGCGCGTGCCGCGCATCACGACGCCACATCATGTAGCCGCACGTCGCAGTCAACCCGGAGCATTACCCGCCCCCTTTGAGTGAATGCCGGGTGCAACGTCATGCCGGCTGCCGACGAGCCGAGGCCGGCAGCCGGCCGACTGCGGCAAGGTCATAGCGCCTGGCGTGCTGTCAGTTGTAGTTTGCAGGAAAGGTGTTGAACCGAAACAGCTGCTTCGCCGGGGGGCTGCATGAACATCGAGCTGGCCGAGTTGCTCGCGTCACTGCGTTCTGAGATCGACAGGGCCCGGCTCGACGCCGCCGGCAAGGACGTACGTTTCCGCATCAATTCCATCGATCTGGAGCTTCAGGTGGCGGTGGAGAAGTCGGCAGAGGCCAAGGCCGGGGTGCGGTTCTGGGTGGTCTCAGCCGGCGGTGGTGGGAGCGCCAAGTCGGCACACACGCACACGATCAGGCTCAGTCTGGACGCCCAAACGCGCGATGGCGATCCCGTGCTGACCGGCGACGACGTCTCGGACCTGCTCTCCGCGGGCTGACCGCACCATGCGGCCGTTCGACAAAGCCCGAGTTGCCGAAGTAGTCGTCAGACGAGGGAACCGCACGGAATACGGGTCCGGTTACCGCATCAGCACCCACCTCGTCCTGACCGTGAAGCATCTGCTCGGCCCCCCAGAGCAAAGTCCGGACTGCACCGTCCGGCTCGGCGGCAACGACACAGAGCACCCCGCCTCACCGGTGTGGCGCGCCGCTGGCAGGGATCTGGCGCTGCTACGGCTGTCCTCCCCGGAGGACGCGGAGAGGGCCGCTGACCGGACACTCGGGGTCGTGCCGCCGATCGCCCTGGGCCGGCTGCCGGAAGGCCCGGGCAGCGTGCTGTTCAACGGGATCGGGTTTCCGGCGTATGCGACGCGGCCCGAGTCCGGCCTGGTACGAGGGCTCCGTCGGCGGGACAGCAGGGAGGTCAAGGGGTACGTCCAGTTGGGTTCCAACATGAAGTCCGGGCTCCTGGACCTGATCTTCACCACCTCCCCGCCCGTCGACAGAGGACCTGATGGGCAAGACCCCTGGAAGGGCATCTCGGGTACGGCACTCTTCGCCCAGGACAACACGCTGCTGATCGGCGTGCAGGCGCACCGGCTTCCCGCAGCGGGTACCGGGAGCGCCGAGGGTGAGCCCATCGCCGCCGCACTGGACGACCCCGAATTCGTACGTACCGTCACGCTCGACGGCGTACGGCCGCAGCCAGTGCCCGTAGAACCTCCCGGAAACGAGCCGGGGCACTCCCTGCCGGCCGTGGTGTCACAGGAGGACCTTGTCGAAGGGCTGGGGGAGTTCAAGAAGAACCTCACCCCTGATCATCTGCGCTTTGTCTCACCCGGCAAGGAGCACCCGGCCGATCCGCAGAAACTGTTCGAGAAGCTGGTCGGGTCCGACCGGGGCGTCCTGCTGGTGGGGGCAGCCGGTACCGGCAAGACGCGTACGGGCCTCGAAGTGGGCCGGCTGGCGCTGCGGGCCGGCTGGCGCGTGCTGCATGTCCTGCCCGGTGAGAATCACAGCCTCACCGACGAACTGGCCGAGCACGTCCTGGCCGAGCCCGGCCCCGTCCTGGTGGTGATCGACTACCTCAACGAGTCACAACTCGATCTGCCGGCACTGCGGCACCGTCTCATACCCGCCGCCCACCGCAAGGGCATTCCGATGGCGCTGCTCGCGTCCGTTCGGCCCGGGTGGTTGCAGAAGGTGGACCGTGCGCCGCTGCACGAACTGTTCGACGAGGTGGAGCTGCGGCAGGACGACGAGTTCAGGCGCGAAGTCGCCCTCACGGCGCTGACGAAGCTGGCACCCAGGGCAGTACACCAGCTGGGCAAGGACCGCATGATGGAGATATGCGGGAACCGGCCCATTATCGCTCTCCTGATCGCACGCGAGATCGAACGCCGGGTCGAGGCCGGTCTTTCCGTACCCCTCACCGCGGGCCTGCGCTCCGGCGGAGAACTGCCGGGATGGCTGGAACGGAGGCTTGCCGAGGACGGGTTGACGGTCCGCGGCCGCACCGAAACCTTCACACCCGCCCGCGCCTCGTACGGTCTGGTGGCCGCGGCCGCGGCTGCGGCCGCCTGCCCCCAGCCGCGATCGGAGGTGACGGCGGCCGCTCGCGCCGCCCTTGCCGAAGCGCCAGGTGAAGCGCCGGAGGCCGAGGACATCGTTGCGACGCTTGTCTCGCTCGAGTGGTTCGAGGTCGAGGACGATGTCGTGACGGTGGCGCACGACGTGGTGTCCGACCAGCTCATCGAGTCCGTCGTCCTGCCCGAACGCAACGCCTCCCCGGACCTCTCCGGAATCCGCGCCCTGCTGGCGGGCTGTCTCACCCACCCGCGCACCATCGGCCGCTACGCCGTGAACCTCGGCCGGCTCGTCAATGATCTGTCGCTCGTCGACCGTGCCGATGCGCTGTCCACGGCCTTGAACGACTGGTTCGCCGAGAACGCGTCGGCCATCGGCCGCGTCATGCGGTACGACGCCGATGTGGGCAGCTACGCCCTTGGCGCCGTCTGCTCCGGTCCTCCCTGGCACACCGCCTCCGTCCTCTGCTGGGAAGAGATCGTCGGTCCCTGGCTGGCACGGTTCGGCACGGGCGTCAACGCTCGCCACCTGCTCTACCGGGGCTTGCGCCACCTTCCTTCGGCGGGTGCCCTGCTCCTGGTACCGGTCGCCCTCGACTGGCTCGGCATCCACGGCCGGCGGCGGGAGGCCAGCTACGTTCTCAGTTCCCTGCTCCACCGCACCGACCTCCCCCCTGACACTCTGGAGCGGTCTGTGCGGTGGACGCTTCGCTGGCTGGATCGCCACCTCGGCTCGACCGAGTCCGACTTCGTCCTGCGCGCGCTCCTGGCGCGCCCCGGCCTCGAGGGCAAGGACGTACGACGAGCAGTCGCCGCAGCCCTGACCTGGCTGGAGGACAACACCGGGACCACCGAGGCTCGCTTCGTGCTGGAGCGGGTGCTCTCGCGCCCCGACCTGACGGCCGAGGAGGTGCGAGATGCGGTGTCCGGGACGTTGACCTGGCTGGCCACGTACGCCGAGACCGCCGAGGCCGGCTTCGTTCTGCGCGCGCTCCTTGCTCGCTCCGACCTCGAGCCCCAGGACGCACGGGAAGCCGTAGCCGCGGCACTGAGGTGGCTGAACGGCCACACCGAAACCGCCGACGCCCGCTTCATCCTGGGACCGCTGCTCGCTCACCCCGGACTGGAAGCCGAGGGGGCGCAGCGAGCAGTGGCCGCAGCGCTGTCATGGCTGGAGGAGAGTGCTGCAGGCGTCCAGGTCGGCTTCGTCCTGCGCGCGTTGCTCTCTCGCTCCGACCTCGAGACCGGTGACGTACAGCGAGCAGTCACGGCGGCACTCACCTGGCTGGAGGACAACACCGAACCGGCCGAGTCCGGCTTCGCCCTGCGGGCCCTCCTGGCCCGCCCCGACCTCGAGGCGCACGACGCGCGGAGAGCCGTAGCCGCGGCACTGACCTGGCTGGAGGACAACACCGAGGTTGCCGAAGCCGGCTTCGCCCTGCGGGCCATCCTGGCCCGCCCCGACCTCGAGGCCCAGGACGCGCAGCGGGCAGTTGCCGCCGCACTGAGCTGGCTGGAGAGGCACACCAGCGCCGCGGAGGCCGACTTCGTCCTGCGCGGGCTGCTCGGCCGCTCCGACCTCACGGCCGAGGAAGCACGGCGAACGGTGTCCAGGGCACTGACCTGGCTGGAGATGTACGCCGAAACCGCGGAGGTCGACTTCATCCTGCGCGGGCTGCTCGGCCGTTCCGACCTCACGGCCGAGGACGCACGGCGAACGGTGTCCAGGGCACTGACCTGGCTGGAGGGTCACAGCGACCTTGCCGAAGCCGGTTTCGTCCTGGCTCCGTTGCTCGCCCGCCCCGACCTACGGGACGACGACGTGCAGCACGCGGCCTCCGCGGCACTGTCCTGGCTCGACAGATACGTCAGAACCACTCAGGCGAGCTTCGTCCTCGCGGAATTGCTCGCTCGCTCCGACCTCACGGCCGACGACGCACGGCGGGCCGTTGCCGTGGCGCTCACCTGGCTGGAGGGTCACAGCGACCTTGCCGAAGCCGGTTTCGTCCTGGCTCCGTTGCTCGCCCGCCCCGACCTACGGGACGACGACGTGCAGCACGCGGCCTCCGCGGCACTGTCCTGGCTCGACAGATACGTCAGAACCACTCAGGCGAGCTTCGTCCTCGGGGAATTGCTCGCTCGCTCCGACTTCACGGCCGACGACGCACGGCGGGCAGTTGCCGTGGCGTTCACCTGGCTGAACGAGAACGTGGGGACTGCTGAGGCCAGCTTCGTCCTGCGCGAACTGCTCGCTCGCTCCGACCTCACGGCCGACGACGCACGGCGGGCAGTTGCCGTGGCGCTCACCTGGCTGAACGAGAACGTGGAGACTGCTGAGGCCAGCTTCGTCCTGGCAGCATTGTCATCCCGCTCCGTTCTGGAGACCCGAGAGGCCCGGCAGACAATCTCCGCAGCACTCACCTGGCTCGAGACATACGCCAGAACCCGAGAGGCCGGCTACGTCCTGCGCGCACTGCTCCCTCGCTCCGACCTCACGGCCGACGACGCACGGCGGGCAGTTGCCGTGGCGCTCACCCGGCTCGAGGAGGACGCCGCTTCCGCGGAGGACGGCCCCGTCATCGGAGCGCTGCTTGCTCACCGGCGTCTGGAGGCCCCAGAACTCCGGCAGGCGATCACCCGAGCCTTCGACTGGCTCGAGACATACGCCGGCGTCCCAGAGGGCAGCTTCGTCCTGGGAGGGCTGCTTGCTCACCGCCGTCTGGAGGCCCAGGAACTCCGGCGGGCGATCACCAGAACGCTCACCTGGCTCGAGACGCACCCCAGAGCTCCGGAGGCCAGTTGGGTCCTGGAAGGGCTCGTCAGCCGTTCCGACCTCGGCGCCGAGGAGGTGCAGCAGGCAGTCGCCGCGGCCCTGACCTGGCTGGAGACCCATGGTGAAACCGCCGACGCCAGCTTCGTCCTGCGCGCGCTGATCACTCGCTCCGACCTCGAGGAGAAGAATGCGCAGCGGGCAGTTGCCGTGGCGCTGAACTGGCTGGACGGAAACGCGGGAACTGGTCAGGCTCGCTTCGTGCTGGATCGGCTGCTGTCTCGTTCCGGCCTCGGGGCAGAGGCGGCGCGGCGGACGGTGGCCCATGCGCTGAACTGGCTGGAGAAATACGCTGCGACCGCCGGAGCCAGCTTCGTCCTGGCTCCGTTGCTCGCCCGCTCCGACCTCGGGACCGACGACGTGCGGCGGACGGTCTCCCTCACCTTGGCCTGGCTGGACCAGAACATCGAAACCGTCAGGGCTCGTTACGTCCTCCAGGCGCTGCTGTCCCGCTCCGACCTCCAGGCAGGGCATGAGCAGCGCGCGATCTCCGCGGCCGTGACCTGGCTGGACAAGTACGCCGAAACCACCGAGGCGCGGGTCGTCCTGCGCGCACTGCACCCCCAGGGTGGCCTCGAGGTCGAGAAGGTGCGGCGGGCCGTGTCCCGGGCAGTGACCTGGCTGAAGGCGAACTCCGGATCCGCTGAGGCGCGCTTCGTCCTGTGGCCGCTGCTTCTTCGCTCCGACCTCGCGGGCGAGGAAGCGCGGCCGGCGATGGACGGTGCGCAGATTTGGCTGAAGAAGTACACGGAGACCGCCGATGCCTGCTTCGTCCTGCGCGCGTTGCTCTCTCGCTCCGACCTGGAGGCCGGGGAAGCACGGCAGGCGATGGACCAGGCGCAGAGCTGGCTGGAGAGGTATGTCGAAACCGCCGAGGCCAGCTTCGTCCTGGGACGGTTGCTCGCCCGCCCCGATCTCGGCGACGAAGACGTGCGGCGGACGGTTCCGGTGGCGTTGGCCTGGCTGGAACGCCATGGCGCCGCCTCGGACGCAAGCTTCGTCGTAGCGCCTTTGCTTGCTCGCCGCGACCTGGGAAACGAGGAGGTGCGGCGGGCCGTGTCCATGGCGCTGGAGTGGGTGGAGCTCCATGCCGCAGCCTACGGTCGCCGCTTCGTCCTGGAGTCCTTGCTCTCCCGTACCGACCTCACACCGCAGGAAGCAGAGCGGGCCGCTGCGCTGGCCCTGGTACGGTGACCGGCCGATTGCCCTCCGTGGTGACCTGTCGGGGGCATATGAGATACCTGAGCAGGTCGACGGAACCGGTGTGGCCCGGTGTTCTGCCGGTCTGGGATCCAGCATGCTCACGCGAGCCGTATCCCACGTGGTCGGCCCGGCTCCCGGATGATCGCCCCCTTGGCCTCCAGCTCGCGCAGCTGATAGTGCACCGAGGACCAGCGCAGGCCGACCGTGTCGGCGAGCTCGGCGATCGTGGGAGCGTCACCCTGGTCGACGATGGCCAGGCGGATCTCGCGGAGGATCCGCTCCTGCGTCTCGGTGAGGTGCTGAACCTTACGCCTGACCATGCCCCCAGTAGAAACCTTGTTCGATTTTTGAGGCAAGCTGGAGGCGTGACCACCCTCCCGCCCGACCTGCTCAGACTCCGCACCCTGGAGACCTACCTCCAGCTCCTCCT
Organism: Streptomyces thermospinosisporus; assembly: GCF_039526425.1. NCBI lineage: Bacteria > Bacillati > Actinomycetota > Actinomycetes > Kitasatosporales > Streptomycetaceae > Streptomyces > Streptomyces thermospinosisporus. The sequence continues at coordinate 5,051 of NZ_BAAAIZ010000051.1, read as the reverse complement.
CGACGAGGTACGGCGTGCCATCGCCCACGCCGAGCAGCGGGAGGCCGAACGGCAGCGCGGCATCCAGGCCCGCCCGCCGGCGCCGGACTGGCTCCTGGAACTGGGGCTCAGCCGCGACGCACCGCCCGTCCAGGTACACGTGGGCGGCTGCTGGAACGCCGGCAAGCGGTCCAGGGGCATCAGCCGGGACGAGGCACTGCGAGCCCTCGCGGACGGAGTCAAGGCATGCGGGGCCTGCCGTCCGGACAACGAACTCGGCTTCATCGACGGCTAGGAGCACCGGCTCCATGGGGCGTTGTGCAGGGCGGGGCGACCATCGAGGGGGGCGTTGTGCAGGGGTGAGTCTCTATCGAAGGGGGCGTTGTCAGTGGCTTCGGCTACGGTGCGCGATTGCTGGGCCGGACGGAGATCGTTGGGGACTCGCGGCCATGGGGGGTGGGTAGGAAGGTCCCCGGCAGCCGGCTCGGGACTGGAATCGGTATCCGCAGCCCCACCCCCCTTCCCACTCCCCGGCCGGACAGCGAGCTGGGCTTCCCCCGACAGCACATCTAGGCGGTCTTGCGCGGCTTCCGGGCGGTCTTCTTCGCTGCCGTCTTCTTCGCTGCCGTCTTCTTCGCTGCCGACTTCTTCGCGGTCTTCTTGCCCGCGGTCTTCTTCTGCTTCGGCATCTCGTGCACGTCGGCTTCCCGCTCGCCCCGGGAGGAACGGGCCTTCTTCACGGACTCCTGCAGAGCCGCCATGAGGTCCACGACCTGGCCCGACGTCTCGGCCGGCTCGGGCGCCTCCGGCAGCTCCTGATGCTCGCGCTTGGCCTCGATGATCTGCTCCAGGGCCTCGGTGTAGGTGTCCCGGAACTCCTCGCCCTCCAGGTCCTCGCGGGTCATGGTCTCCATCAGCGCCAAGGCACCCTCGATCTCCTCCTCGGAGAGGTCGACGGGCGGGGGCACCAGCTCGGACGGGTCACGGATCTCGTCCGGCCAGCGCATCGCGTGCAGCACGATCACGTCGTCACGCACCCGGAGCAGGCCCAGACGCTCGCGGCCCGACCAGGCGAACTTGGCCACGGCGACCTTCGACGAGCGGGCCAGCGCATCACGCAGCAGCTTGTACGGCTTGGCCGCGACCTGCCCCGAGGGCTGCAGGTAGTAGCCCTCACCGATCCGGATGGGGTCGACCGACTCCAGCGGCACGAACGCTTCGATCTCGATGGCCTTCGCGGTCGGCAGCGGCAGATTGCTCAGCTCGTCGTCGCTGATCGGGATGACCTGCTCCTTGGTGAGCTGGTAGCCCTTGCCGATCTCGTCGCTGCTGACCTCGCGGTCCTCCACCTCGCAGAACTTGCGCACCCGGACACGTCCCATGTCCTCCAGGTGGTACTGGTGGAACCGCACGGAGTGGTCCTCCGTCGCGCTGACCACGTTGATCGGCACGCTGACCAGGCCAAAGGAGATGGCGCCGCTCCAGATAGTGCGGGGCATGGCACACGTCCTTCCGATGCAGCCCCGAGCACCATCAGACTATGCAGGCCTCTCCCTTCCCGCACACCTCAGCGCGGCAGGAGCGTGGCGCTCCATACGCCTCCCCCTCTGCGTCTGGCTGTGATCTCGGGTGTCGAGCGGGCGATAGGCATGTATCTCTCATCGCTACTGCCTACGGGTTGGTCAGGCATGTACGCATCTCCGCAGGGTGGGACGTCCCCGACGCTGCCGTCACCGTCGAGCCTGAACCGTTTCCGACCCCAGGGCCGTCCATACGGGCACCCTGACACCTGGAGTCGCCGCACAGTGAGCACATCCGAACCGCCACCCTGGCCGCACTGCGCACACGGGGCGGACCCTACGACCCCGTTGGGTGCCGAGGCATCCACGTCCCCGGCCACACCGCGTGCCTCGCCCATCTTGCCGACGCAGACCGTGACGCCTATCTGGCCGCCCTGACTCCAGGCGCCAGCATCGACCACCGCGGCACCACCTTCACCGAACCCCCTCCTCAACGCTTTGCTCAACGCCCTCCGGGGCCCTGCAACCGGTAACGCCTGCATAGGCAAAGCCGCGTTCCATGAGGCGACCTTCGATGGCAACGCCATGCTCACGTCGGCGACCTTCAAGGGCGACGCCTGGTTCGTGTCGGCGACCTTCGAGGGCAACGCCATGTTCGAGTCAGCGACCTTCGAGGGCGACGCCATCTTCGTGTGGGCGACCCTCGAGGGCCTCGCTCTCTTCGTATCGGCGACCTTCAGGGGTGACGCACGCCGGACGACACGCCGCCGAATCTGGTCGACGGGGTCAAGGAGATCGCCGAACGGTACGGACCGGGCAGCCTGATCGGGCAGTTCATCCGCCGGGCCGAGCCGGAGATCCTGGCGGGTACGTCCCGCGTGTTGGCAAGTGCCCCACAGCCGAGCGTCAGCCGATGTAGGGGGTCGTCCGGGCGTCGTCCGCGGCGTGCTCGATGCGGAGGCGCATCGTGGGGTGGACGTCGAGCTTGGGCAGATCCGCCGGGTCGACCCAGCGGACCTGTGTCGTCTCACTGCTCGTACGCAGCTCACCGCCGACCGGGCGGGCCCGGAAGCAGATGCTGAACTGCTGCCGGACCTCTCCGTCGTCGTACTGCATCACGTGCCCCGGGTCGGTGTAGATCCCGGAGACGTCGACGACCTCCACTTCGATGCCGGTCTCTTCCCGCACCTCACGTACGACGGTGTCACTGATCGACTCCCCCACGTCGTGCCCACCCCCGGGCAGCGCCCAACGCCCGTTGTCGGACCGCTGGATCATCAGTACCTGGCCCGCCTCGTTCCGCACGAACGCGACCACGGACGGCACGACCGAGTTGGCCGGCGGAGCGTCGGGATCGTGCAGGTAGTCGATGCGTCCCATGCTCAGGCTCCTACGAAGTCGCTGTCCGTGCTCTGGATCGACTTTGCCCGATCTCGCAGGCGAATCGGGGAGTTGCGACGCAAGGTCGGGGTGCTGATGCCAATGGCCGTGCGACACTTCGGGGAACAGCGGCGCCGTTGGCATGTACCCGCCCCGTCAGTCCCGCGGTACTATGGCGGCAGCACAGGGATCATGGTGCAGCTGCTCCTACCCGGGGCCACCTTGCTGGTGACGGCGTCGCTGTCGATCGTGCTGGCCCCGGACGCCCTCTCTGGCTCATTGTGGCCGTGGTCGCGGTGCTGGTCGCGGTGGCCGTCTGGGACGCCTACCGGGCGCCGCTGAGCACAACTTGCCGCAACGAGCCATGGCGGTCTATGACGGAACGGGCGCAGGCATTGGCCGCCCCATCTCACGCCCGCTCAGTGCGCGTCGCCGCTCGCCAAGCGTCCATATGATCTTCGCCACGCGGCCGTGTCCACCTGGCTCAGTTCCGGGGTGGAACCGCAGGAAGTAGCCGCGCGCGCCGGCCACAGTGTGGCCGTGCTGTTCCGGGTGTACGCCAAGTGCCTGGACGGCGGTGCGGCCACAGCGAACGCCCGGATCGAGCGGGCACTGAGGAGCGGCAACTAGGGGGCCGAAGCTGCCCCACGCCTGCCCCACACGGACTGGTCAGCACCCGAATCAGGGTGAGACACACTGGGAAAAAGCGCCCATAACGATCAGGGCGGGCCGGTCAACGAGCAAGACCCCCTCCGTCCTGCGTTTCCGCAGTTCGGAGGGGGTCTCTTTTCAACTTTCTCAGCGTGGCGGCGCCAGGATTCGAACCTGGGAAGGCTGAGCCGGCAGATTTACAGTCTGCTCCCTTTGGCCGCTCGGGCACACCGCCTGGGTTGCTGCTCGGGTACCGCGTTTCCGCGGTGCTCCCCGGCAACGACGTAAACAATACCTGATGGACGGGGGTGGTTCGCCACCCGATTGATCGCCACCCGGAGGACGGGGGGTGGCTAGGCTTGTCCGGATGCGGCCGGGGACCGGCAACCGGGTCGATGGCCGCCCCAGGTACGCAGGTACGCATCCGGCCCGCAGCCGATACGCACCCCGATACAAGGAGCCACAGGACATGGCCGACTCCAGTTTCGACATCGTCTCGAAGGTCGAGCGGCAGGAGGTCGACAACGCCCTCAACCAGACCGCCAAGGAGATCTCGCAGCGCTACGACTTCAAGGGCGTTGGCGCCGCGATCTCGTGGTCCGGGGACAAGATCCTCATGGAGGCCAACTCCGAGGACCGGGTGAAGGCCGTCCTCGACGTCTTCCAGTCCAAGCTGATCAAGCGTGGCGTCTCGCTGAAGGCCCTGGACGCGGGTGAGCCGCAGCTCTCGGGCAAGGAGTACAAGATCTTCGCCACGATCCAGGAGGGCATCTCCCAGGAGAACGCCAAGAAGGTGGCGAAGATCATCCGTGACGAGGGCCCGAAGGGTGTGAAGGCACAGGTGCAGGGCGACGAACTGCGCGTCTCCTCCAAGAGCCGTGACGATCTGCAGGCCGTCATCGCGCTGCTGAAGAGCAAGGACTTCGACTTCGCGCTGCAGTTCGTGAACTACCGCTGATGAACGGCTCTGACCTGCGCAGACGGAGCTAGGCAGACTTCGCAGGGCACAACGGGGGCACGTCGCCGAGAACGGCCTCGACCGCTGCCCTCGTTGTGTCCTCCTCGTCGGGCCACAGGTGGGTGTAGGTGTCGAGCGTGATCGACGGCTTGGTGTGCCCGAGTCGCTTCTGAACGGTCTTGACGTTCTCCCCGTGCTTGATGAGGAGCGACGCGTAGAAGTGCCGTAGGTCGTGCAGGCTGGCGCCCTCCGGAATGGTGACGCGGGCCGGTTCACGGCCTTCGGGCTTGCCACTGCGAACCCATGCCGCGTGCGCGGTGTCGTATGCCTCGGCGAGCGCGTCGGCGGCACGCCGGCGGGTCCTCCCCCACACCTGAGACCAAGCGCCGCGGCGCACTACTTCGCGGTGCTGGTTCGCCCGTCCCCCCGGGCGGGCAGCAGCAGCGCACACAGGCATGCGAGGGCACGCGCGATAAGGTCGGCCATGTTCGTCAGCTCCCTATTAGGCGCCGTTTCTGATGGCGTGATCGTTCGTTGAGCAGTGCATGACGGATCTGGTTGAG
>NZ_BAAAIZ010000050.1:0-1705 GCF_039526425.1 Streptomyces thermospinosisporus | reverse complement strand
GACCCTCACGAAAGATCGAGGTTAACATACAGGGGAGTGGTGTTCATGCTGCGTGTCCTAACTGCTAGTCGTTGTAAACGGCCCGGATAGCTTCTCGGGCCGCAGGGTCGTTGATCTCGGAAAGAAGAGTGTTCAGAGGGATCCTGAGTACCTTGGCCATGAGGATCTGACTACGGAGACCCGGAGTCCTCTCGGAGTAAAACCACTTACAGACAGCCTTATAGGTGCATCCTGTGGCCTCGGCCAGGGCTGCATATCCGATGCCCCTGGCCCTTCGAATGGTGTCCCAGGACTCACGGTCCCAGACACTCACCTTCTGCATGGTCAATCACATCCTTGATGCTGCGTATGAAGTCGAATGAATGGCGGTCAAAGAAGAAGGCCCCGGTCCCATGCCACGCAGCAGAAACATGAGACCGAGGCCATTCTGAGCAGCACCCACCAAGGCCGAGAGGAGTAAGCCTTGGTGTCAGACACTCAGGGGATCTACACAACAGGGTTGCGTAGCGGACTGGAGACGTACGAACCGAGACACCGAAAGCAGAGAAGCCGGTTTCTGCCCCCACTTATGACGTCGGTATCACTCGACGGGGTGTTGTGACAGAATCCGGGGAAAGTGAGAGCCAGATCACATGAGAGAGGGGGTGAATCGGATTCACACCCCTGGCCAACCTGCACCACCAGTAAATGTCCCCAGGTCAGAGGCAATGTCGCGATTCGCGACATTGAACTGAGAGTCACGAGGATGCCTCTGGCCGGCGCTGGTCACCGCCAGGGGTGTGCGTTGAACGCAGACCCTTTTCGAGGATGCCGATAGAGGGGGGTCTGATCCCCCTCTGTCCCGAGACCACAGAAGTCCCTCAGGGACCCCTGTCCCCGAGGCCACAGAAGGCCCTCAGACAGCCTAGGAGCAGCAGTAGGCCTAGGACACCAGTCAGGGCACCACAGAGCCTCAGAAGGGCATACAGACCCCTTCTCGGGGCCGGGGACTGTAAGGGCCTTGAGGAACCTAAACTCATCCATGGCTCTAGAAAGCCCTAGAAGGGCTCTCAGAGCGCCTTGTATGGCGCTCCAAGGCAATGACACCAGGAAGACTCTCTCAGGCCCTCAGAAGGCCGTACAGAGGCTTCTAGAGCCGCGGCCGGGGCGCGGGACAATCTCATGACTCAGTAACTGAGTCAGGGAACAGTAACTGTTCCCGTCTCGTTGCCAAGCAAGTTGGCTAACTCGACTCTCCCTCACTCCGTTCGGTCGTTCTTCCTTGGCTGGGTTGGATAACCCTTCCTGGCCCTGGTCCTCTCAAGGCCAGGGCCAGAGACTTATGGCCTAAGTAAGAGCCAGGGCCTGAAGAGCCCTGGCGATACCAGTAGGGCCCAGGACTTAAGGGCCTGGGCCCCATACAGATTCCCTGAGAGCCAGGGCCTGAAGAGCCCTGGCGACTAGATACCTATACCTTAATGATCTTGTAAGTATCCATATGGCCCAGGACTTTTAGAGGAGCCCTGGCCCAACAGATGTGTGTATCGCCCTGTCCTCACCCCGGCCAGGGCTCTTATTAAGGCCATAAGTCGGGCCCCGGGTTTGAGGGGCCCTCTTACTAAGGCCATAAGTTGTCGCCGGCCTCACCCCGGCCGGCTCTTATTAACCTCGATCTTTCGTGAGGGTCCGCCGATGGAGTCGGTGGGCCCTTTTGCTTTCCGGAGCT
>NZ_BAAAIZ010000049.1:85031-85560 GCF_039526425.1 Streptomyces thermospinosisporus | reverse complement strand
GCGGGCAGGGCACCCCGCCGGGAGCGTCCAGCACGCCGCCGCCGGGTGCGCCGAGCACGCCGGGGGCGCGTCCGGCGGGTGGCACGCCGCCCGCCCCGGGCTCGGGCACGCCGTACGTTCCGACCCAGCTGGTGTCGTCGCTCGAGGGGACCGGTGCCGGCCAGACGCCGCCGCCTCCCGGTGCCGGTCAGACCCCGCCGCCTCCCGGTGGCGGCCGGACCCCGCCCCCGGCGGGCGGCCAGACGCCGCCTCCGCCGGGTCCTCNNCGCCGCCTCCGCCGGGTCCTCCGGGGACGCCGGGCACGCCGCCGGGTGGTGTCCACCACGCCGCGACGATGCTCGCCGACCCCAACACCCCGGGCGCCCCTCAGCCTCCGGGCCCGCCCGGAGCCCCGGGTGCGCCGAAGCCGCCCGGCCCGCCCGGTGCACCCGGTGCGCCGCAGCCTCCGGGCCCGCCCGGCGCGCCCGGTTCGACTGGCGGCGGGCGCGGCCCCGTGCACCACGCGGAGACGGTGCTGGCGGCCCCGCCC
>NZ_BAAAIZ010000049.1:79698-84998 GCF_039526425.1 Streptomyces thermospinosisporus | reverse complement strand
GGCCCCGGCGTGCCTCCGCCGCCCCCGGGCGTTCCCGGTACGCCTCCGCCGCCTCCGGCGCCCGGTGTTCCGGGTACGCCGCCGCCCGGGGTCCCGGTGCCGGGGCAGCCGCCGGCGTACGGGTATCCGCAGCAGCCGACCGGGCAGCCGACCGTCGGCCCCGGCTATCAGGCGGTGCTGCGCTACCGCGCGCAGGACGGCTCCGAGCAGCAGCTGATCCGGCGTTCCGCGCCGGGCATGCCGCACCCGGAGTGGCAGATCTTCCACGAGCTGCGCGCCATGAACGTGCCGCCGGACCAGGTGCTGGAGCTGCACACCGAGCTGGAGTCGTGCGAGCTGCCGGGCGCCTACTGCGCGCGGATGATCCGTGAGCAGTGGCCGCAGGCGCGGATCACCTCGATCGCGCCGTACGGCCGGGATCACGCGAGCCGGCAGCAGGGCATGCAGCAGCTGCTCGCGCACCAGGGCGAGTTGCATCAGGTGGCGGACGGTCCGGCGCGTCCGGCGCCGGTGCGGGTGCCGGTGCCTCCGGTGCAGCCGGCGCCGCCGATCCCGCCGGAGGGCATCGCCCAGGAGCTGGCGACGGCGTTCGGTCCGGGCGTGTTCCGCTTCGAGCAGGCGGCGGTGTCCCGGCAGGGCGTGCCGCCGATCGTGGCGCACACGCTGGTGGTGGCCGGGCTGCCGATGGACATGGGCCCGTTCTTCTGGGCGCAGGCGCAGCCGGGCCGCCCGGTGCCGACACTGGCGGAGCTGGCGGCCGAGCGCGGTGTGCAGCCGGCCCCGGACGCGGGCTCGTACCTGGTGATGGGCAGCGACTTCGGTAAGGCCATCTGTGTGCAGTACGGCACGGCGAACATCGTCGCGGTGCCGGTGGAGGCGGGGCCGGGTGGTACTCCGGTGCCGCCGCAGTTCGTCAACACCGGCCTGCCGGAGTTCGCGCGCTGCCTGGCGCTGCTCGGGCGGATGTGGCGGCTGAGGTTCGGGCTGAACCAGGAGCAGGCGGGCCGCTGGACGGTGGACTTCCAGGCGCAGCTGGCCGCGCTGGACCCGGCGGCGCTGGGTTCGCCGGAGAGCTGGTGGTCGGTGCTGCTGGAGCAGATGTGGGACGGCCTGCTGTGAGGCGCTGAGCGCACAGTGGTGAGGGGCCGGCCCTGGTCGAGTGACCGGGGCCGGCCCCCTTTTCTGGTTCACCGGCGCGCACCGAACGGGCTCAATGTCCGGAGTGTCCGGCACGCACTGAACAGGCTGAATGTCCGGAGTGTCGCGTTATGCACCCTTATGTTCCATACCTCAAGATGTGCGCGAAATCATCATGTCGCATCCATCCGGAGGAGAGGTCGAGGGATGAGCAGCGCACCGGGGTCGACGCAGGACTTCGTGACCGTGCGGGGGCGCGGCTACCGCCCCCTTCAAGTGATCGCGTACGTCGAGGCGCTGTCCAAGGACCGCGACGCCGCCTGGGAGCGGGCGGCCCGGCTCACGGTGCTGGCCCGGGAGATGGAGGAGGAGCTGCGGCTGCTGCGGGAGCGGGTGGCGAGGCTGCCCGACCAGACGTACGAGTCGCTCGGGGAGAGTGCCCGGCGGCTGTTCGAGCTGGTGCAGCAGGAGGCGGTGGCCGTGCGGGAGGGGGCGCGGCAGGAGGCGCGGCGGATCGCGCAGGAGGCGGGCGCCGAGGCGGAGGGCGTACGGGAGTCGGCGCAGGCGTGGGCCGACGCGGTGCGCGCCGAGGCGGACGAGCGGGCCCGGCAGCGGCTGCTGGCGGCGGGCGCGGAGGCGGACGAGATCTGCGTCGCGGCCCGCCGTGAGGTGAAGGACCGGCGCGGTGAGGCGCTGCAGGCGCAGCGGCAGATGCGGCAGCGGGTGTCCGAGATGCTCGCGGAGATGGCCGAGGAGCAGGCCGCGCGGCTGACCGAGGTGGAGGACGAGGAGGCCGGGCGCACGGCGGAGCTGGAGGCCCGGCACACCCGGGAGGTGGCGGTGGCCGAGCGGGAACTGTCCGAGGCGAAGCGGGCGTTCGCCGACGCCGAGGAGGCGGCCCGGCGCCTGGAGGAACGGGCGCGGGAGCGGGCGGAGGAGGTGCTGGCGGCGGCGCGGGCCGAGGAGGAGGCGATCGAGGCCCGCACCGAGCAGCTGCTGCGCGAGCACGCGCGGACGCGGGACGAGGTGCAGGCCCATATGGACCATGTGTGCTCGAGCCTGACGGCGCTGACGGGCCGGGCGGTGGAGTGAGGGCACTGCGCGAGCACGCGCGGACGCGGGACGAGGTGCAGGCCCATATGGACCATGTGTGCTCGAGCCTGACGGCGCTGACGGGCCGGGCGGTGGAGTGAGGGCACCGTCCCGTCGCCCGTCAGCTGCTTGGTCCGTTCCTTGAACCGGCGGTCGCCTCCATGCGGCCTGTCCCTCCGTCAGTTCCTGCCGCGGGCCTCTTGGCCGTTTCCTTCTGCTCTGTCAGTTCCTTCTGCGGGCCGCCCCGGCGAGGATCCACGCCTCCACCGCCTCGTACTGCCGCCGCTGCACCTCGGCCTTCGTCCGTCCGCTGACGAGGGTGCCGAGCCAGCCGCAGGCGAAGCCGACCGGGATGGACAGCAGGCCCGTGGTGGTGAACGGGTAGTAGGTGAAGTCGGCGTCGGGGAAGGCGGAGACGGGGGTGCCGGAGACCAGGGTGGTGCCCGGCATCAGCAGCAGCACGGCGAGGGTGCCGCCGATGAGGGTGCTGAGCAGGCCGGTGCGGGTGTAGCGGCGCCAGAACAGCCCGTAGACGAGGGCCGGGGCGATGGCCGAGGCGCCGATGCAGAAGGACAGGGTGACCAGCGGATGCAGGCTGTAGTGCTGCACCAGGGTGGCCAGCGCGATGGTGGGGACGCCGACGGCGAACGCGGACAGGCGGGCCAGCGTCATCTCGCGGCGCGGTGACATGTCCTGCACGCGGGCGGCGAAGACGTCGTGGGCGAGTGAGTTGGCGCAGGCGAGGATCATGCCGGCGACGGAGGCGAGCACGGTGAGGAAGATCGCCGTGGTGACGGTGGTGAACAGGAAGGTCTCCGCCGTGGTCACCTCCGCTCCGAACGCGGCCCGGGAGCCGAGCAGATAGGCGGTGTTGCCGCGCGGGTCCGCCTCGGCGATGGCGGCCCGGCCGATCAGGGCGGTGGCGCCGAAGCCGACGACGGTGATGAGTACGACGAACAGCGCCACGATCGACACCGCCCAGGACATGGAGCGGCGCACCTGGCGGGCGCTGGAGGCGGTGTACATGCGCATGGTGATGTGGGGCAGGACACCGCCGCCGAGGACGACCGTCAGCTCCCCGCTGATCATGTCGAGTTCGGGGGCGCCGGCGCCGGTGAACTGCAGTCCGGAGGCGAGGAACTGCGGGCCGATCCCGCTGTTGGCCGCGGCCGCGTCGAACAGGGCGCCGGGGTCCCAGTCGAAGCAGTTGAGGATGAGGACGGCGACGATGCCTCCGGAGCCGAGCAGCATCACTATCTTCAGGATCTGGATGAGGGCGGTGCCCTTCATGCCGCCGATCGCCGCGTAGCTGATCATCAGGGCGCCGACGCCGATGATGCAGCCGGTCTGCATCGACTCGCCGGAGAAGCCGAGGATGAAGCCCATCATCTGGCCGACTCCGGCGAGCTGCACCAGCATCAGCGGCAGCAGCGCGGCGAGGGTGACGACGCAGGTGGCGATCCTGACGCTGCGTCCGGGCATGCGCCGGGCGAGTGCGTCGCCCATGGTGAACCGGCCCGCGTTGCGCAGGGGTTCGGCGAGCAGGAACATCAGCAGCATCAGCGACAGGGCGGTGCTGAGGGCGAGGACGACGCCGTCGTAGCCGAACAGGGCGATGATGCCGCCGGTGCCGAGGACGGTGGCGGCGGAGATGTAGTCACCGGCGATGGCGAGGCCGTTGCGCATGGGGGACAGGGAGCCGTAGCCGGTGTAGAACTCGTCGAGGTCGTCGCGGTCGGGGCCGGTCATCACGCACAGCAGCAGGGTGACGGTGGCGACGGCGGTGAACCCGACGAGCGCCATGGCCTGGGCGTTTCCGCTGAATTCGGGGTTCATCGGGCGGCTCCCCGTTTGGCGTCGAGTTCCGCCTGTTTGCGGATGAGGGCGGCCAGCGGGTCGACGCGGCGCCGGGCGGTCCCCTCGTACAGGACGATCGCCAGCCAGGTGACCGGGACCTGGCCGAGGGCGAGCAGCAGCCCCCGGGGCAGGCCGTCGGTGACGGTGCCGGTCATGAAGGAGGGGGCGTAGGCGGAGAGGATCAGGAAGAGGGTGAAGTAGCCGAGTGCGGTGAGGGTGGCCACGCGGCGCTGCCAGCGGTAGGCGCTGCGCAGGATCCGCAGGTCGCTGTGGTGGCCGAGGGGGGCGGGGGGAACGGTGGGGCGTCTGGGTTCGGGGGGCTGGGGCGGGAGCGGCGGCTGCCAGGGGTAGGAGGCGTAGGGGGGAGAGGCGTCGCGGCGTGGGGGCGGTGGCTGGTACGGGTCGTACGTCATCCCGTGCTCCTTGCGTGGCTCGGGTCCGGTGCGGCGGACCGCAGGGAGGTTGGGGGGGCGGTCCACGCACGCTACTCGGCGGTTCCGCGGCGCGCTGCGTTTTGGCCAAACTGATCGGTCGGTATGGAGACGCTGCGCTGACCTGGGGAGTTACCGGCGTTAACTTGGGGTGCTCGTGTGAGGGGCGTGTGGAGGAAGGTGTCCGAGGTGCCGCAGGTAGGCGGTGCCGGGGCGGCCGCCGACGAGGGTGTCGCCGGTGCGGGTGAAGCCGTTGCGGGTGAGGACCTTCCGGGAGGCCCGGTTGTCCAGGGTGGTGACCGCTGTGAGGGCGGTGAGGCGGTACGCCGTCGCCGCCAGCCGGCAGATCCCGGCGACCGCCGCCGTGGCCACGCCCCGGCCGGCCGCGGACTCGGCCACCCGGTAGCCGAGTCCGGCGCGGCCGTCCGCCACGTCCATCAGGTTGATCCGGCCGGCCAGGCGGCCCTCGTCATCGAGGATCACGTGGAAGTGGCAGATCCCGTCGCGTTGTTCGGCGAGCAGCGACGCCAGGCGCTCGGCGAATCCGGACGGGGTGAAGAAGGCGTCCCCGCGGTCCGGCACCGTGCGCGCGAAGTAGGCGCGGTTGGCGCGCTCGAAGTCCAGCAGGGCGCCGGCGTGGTCCGCGCGCAGCCGTTCCAGGGTCACCATGGCGGCAGCGTACGCAGGCGGTCAGTCCCTCAGCACCGGGAATTTCCGCGGCGCCAGCACCAGCAGCACCACGAACGCCAGCGCCGCGGCGGCCGCCGCGCCCAGGTAGACGGC